>CAVEPF010000027.1:0-6758 GCA_963617645.1 Anaerotignum sp.
GATAAAAATGGTCACACTTTTGGTGATGAATATATTAAGAAATTTGCTAATAATTTATTGTCGTGTTTTGCAGAAGAGTATTGTTTTAGAATTGGTGGAGATGAGTTTGTTGTTGTTAGTTCAAAATTAACAATGGACGAAGTTATTTCTAAACTTCAAAAACTAAATGACTTGGAATTATTTGATGCAAAAATTAATGATAAATTTTCTGCCGGTGTAGTAGAAAATCTTAATAATTTATCAATTAGTGAATTAACGAGTTTAGCAGATAAATCGTTGTATGTTGCAAAAAAATCAAAAGAAGATGTTTTTGTTGTATATAATGATTAGAAAGCGATTTCACAAATTTATTTAAAAAACCTTCTAGATTTTTATTGTATCTTATGATAAACTAATAACAGTAAAAATCTTGGATTATAATATCAAGGTTGTTGATTCTTAGTCCAAACTGAGAATCTTTTTTTAAGAGGTGCAATATGAGAGGCTTATTTAATTTGAAGAGTTTATCAACAGATCAAATAAATGATGTTCTTTCTTTAGCTTTTAAGTTTAAGAGTGGTTTTTCTCATTCCTATTCAGGTTTGAGATTTGCCACTCTTTTTTTTGAAAACTCAACAAGAACTCATAATTCGTTTGTTATGGCGATGAATAAACTAGATATTTCTGTAAATGATATTAATGTATCAACATCAAGTGTCACTAAAGGTGAAACATTATATGATACTGTTAAAACACTTGAAGCTATTGGATATGATGGTGTAGTTATAAGGCATAAAGAAAATGAATATTATAAGCAATTAGAAAATATAAATATTCCTATTTTTAACGCCGGTGACGGATCAGGATCTCATCCTACACAAAGTTTATTAGATCTTATGACTATTAAAGAAGAGTTCGGACATTTTGAAGGACTAAAATGTACAATTATTGGTGACATTGTTCATTCACGTGTTGCTCATACTGATGTTGAAATAATGAAGCGTTTAGGTATGGATGTTAAAATTGCCGGTCCTAAAGAATTCTTAGATGACACAGCTGAAGTTATTTCTATTGATGAAGCTTTAAAAGAAAGTGATATTATAATGTTACTACGTGTTCAATTTGAACGTGATGCTAAATTAAATATGACTGAAAAAGAATACCATGAAAAATATGGACTTTCTATGGATAAAGTTAATAAAATGAAAGATAGTGCAATAATCATGCACCCAGCACCTGTAAATCGTGGTATTGAAATTGCTGATGATGTTGTTGAATGTTCTAAGAGTAGAATATTTAGACAAATGACAAATGGTGTTTATGTACGTATGGCAGTTATTTCAAAAGTATTAGATAAGGAAATTTAATATGTTACTTAAAAATGCAATGATTAGAGAAGGCAAAAACCTTGTTAAAAAAGATATATTAATTGAAAATGAAATAATCACTAAAATTGAAGATAGTATTGAAGGCGAAGGCATAGACTTAAACTTAAAATATGTTTGCCCTTCATTTACTGATTTACATGTTCATTTTAGAGAACCAGGTTTTACAAATAAAGAAACAATTAAAACTGGTTCGAAATCTGCGGCTAAGGGTGGTTACACAACTGTATTTTTAATGCCTAATTTAAATCCATGCCCCGATAGTGTAGAACATTTAAAAGCTGAAGAAGAAATAATAGAAAAAGATGCTATTATTGAATGCATTCCCTATGCAAGTGTATCAAAGGGCGAAAAGGGAAATGAAATCAGTGACATTGATGAATTAAAAGAACACACTAGATTTTTCTCTGATGACGGTGTTGGAGTAAACAACTTAGAAGTTTTAGACGAAGCTCTTGAAAAAATTAAAAAATATGATTTGTTTATTGCATCTCACGCTGAAGATTTAGTTGATTCAAAACTACCACAAGGCGAGTATGTAGCTGTTAGAAGAGAAATTGAACATGCAAAAAAACATAATTCTTGTTACCATTTTTGCCATATGTCTACAAAAGAATCTTTTGAAGCAATAAAAGAAGCTCAAGATTTAGGCTACAATATAACTTGTGAAGTAAGTCCTCATCATTTATTTTTAAACGAGGAAATGATTCAAGGAAACACAAATTTTAAGATGAATCCACCACTTAGAAGTGAAGAAAATAGAAAAGCTACAATTAATGCTTTACTTAGTGGCGTAGCTTGCTGTATAGCAACCGACCACGCACCACATGCTAAAGAAGATAAAAATAAAGAATATGATAAAGCGGCTAATGGTATTATCGGACTTGAGACAGCTTGTGCTCTTGTTTATACAAACTTAATAAGAACAGGTTTAGCTACTTTTGAAGACTTTGAAAATTGGATGACTAATAATGCTAGAAAACTTGCACGTTTAGAGCCTAATAAACTTGAAGTAGGTTCAATAGCAAATTTAGCAGTTTTAGATATTAATAATAAAAGGCAGTATAAAGAAACAGAAATAGAATCAAAAGGTAAAAATTCCCCATTTATCGGATATGAATTATACGGCTTTAATACACTTACTATATATAAAGGTAAGATAGTTTACGAAACAAAAGGAGAAATTTAATATGAAGAAGAAGCTAGTTCTTGAAAACGGAAAAGTTTTTTATGGTGAGGGTTTTGGCTCAAACGATAAAAAAATCGCAGAAATAGTATTTAACACATCTATGGTTGGATATCAAGAAATTTTATCCGACCCAAGTTATTGTGATCAAATTGTAGTTATGACTTATCCTTTAATTGGAAATTATGGTTTAACTAGTGAAGATTACGAATCTAAATCAGTTTTTATGTCAGGATTTGTTGTACATGAATATAATGATTTACCATCAAACTTCAGATACACTGAAACATTAGGTGAAAAGATGGAAGAATACCATGCTGCCGGAATCAGCGGTATTGATACTCGTGAGCTTGTTAGAATAATAAGAGATTATGGTTCTATGAAGGCTATGATTGTTGATGCTGATGTTGATGATGACGTTTGTTTAAAAGAACTAGCTTCTTATATTATGCCTCATAATCAAGTTTCAAAGGTATCAAGTAAAAAAATATGGTATTCACGTTGCCCTAATCCTTTATATACTGTTGTAGCTATCGATTGTGGATGTAAATTAAATATTATTCGTATGCTTAATGAATATAAGTGTAACGTTGTAGTTGTCCCATATGATACAAGTTGTGAAGAGATATTAAAATATAAACCAGATGGATTATTTATTTCAAATGGTCCAGGAGACCCAGTTGATGTATTACCTGTTATTGAAAATATAAAAGCATTAAAAGGTAAATTACCTATGCTAGGAATTTGTTTAGGACATCAAATGATAGGTTTAGCTTATGGTGCTAAAACATATAAGATGAAGTTTGGACATAGAGGTGGTAATCATCCTGTTAAAGATTTAAAGACTGGAAAAGTTGAAATCACTAGCCAAAATCACTCTTATGCAATTGATAAAGAATCTTTAAAAAATACTGGACTTGAATTAACTCATGTAAATATTTTAGACAATGAGGCTGAAGGTATGGAAGATAGCAAAAACAAAGTTATTGCTGTTCAATACCACCCTGAAAGTGCCGCTGGTCCTGAAGATAGTAGATATATTTTTGAACGTTTTATGCAAAATATGAAAAAGGATGGTAAACAAAATGCCTAAAAGAACTGATCTTAAAAAAGTAATGATTATCGGAAGTGGTCCGATTGTTATTGGTCAAGGTGCTGAATTCGATTACGCCGGTACTCAAGCATGTCTTGCTATAAAAGAAGAAGGATATGAAACTGTTCTTGTAAACTCAAACCCTGCTACTATTATGACTGATACAAAGATAGCAGATAAAGTTTATATGGAGCCACTTGATCTTGAAAATGTTGCTAAAATTATAAGAACTGAAAGACCTGATGGTATCATTTGTTCTATTGGTGGTCAAACAGGACTTAACCTAGGAATGAAATTATATAAAAATGGTATTTTAGAAGAATGTCAAACAAAACTTTTAGGTACAGGTTATGAAGCTATAAGTAAAGCTGAAGATAGACAATTATTTAAAGATTTATGTGAAGAAATTGGTGAACCAGTATTACCTTCTGTAAACTGTCATACATTAGAAGAAGCTTTAAAAGCTGCTCATGAAATAGGATATCCTGTTATTTTACGTCCTGCATTTACTTTAGGCGGAACAGGTGGCGGTTTTGCTGATAATGATGAGGAAATGATTCCATTAACTAAAAATGCTTTAAAGTTATCTCCTGTTGGTGAAGTTTTAGTAGAAAAATCTATTAAAGGTTATAAAGAAATTGAATATGAAGTATTAAGAGATAAAAATGATACAGCTATCGTTGTTTGTAACATGGAAAATGTAGATCCTGTAGGAATTCACACTGGTGACTCAATTGTTGTAGCACCTAGCCAAACATTAACAAACAAAGAATATCAAATGTTAAGAAATTCAGCTTTAAGAATTATTAGAGCCTTAAAGATTGAAGGTGGATGTAATGTACAATTCTCACTAGATCCATATTCATTTCAATATTATGTAATTGAAGTTAACCCTCGTGTATCACGTTCAAGTGCTCTTGCAAGTAAAGCCTCTGGATACCCTATTGCTCGTGTATCAGCAAAAATTGCTCTAGGTATGACTTTAGACGAAATTAAAATTGCAAATACTCCTGCCTCATTTGAACCAACACTTGATTATGTTGTTACAAAAGTACCACGTTTTCCATTTGATAAGTTTGCTGATGCAAACCGTAGTTTATCTACTCAAATGAAAGCTACAGGAGAAGTAATGAGTTTAGGTCGAACAATTGAAGAATCATTACTTAAGGCAATTAGAAGCTTAGAAGTTAAAGCTTGTCATGTAGAACTAGATAAATTCAAAAATAAAACAGTTGAAGAATTAATTGAAATTATTAAAGAACATACTGATGAAAGAATATTTGCTATTTGTGAAGCATTTAGAAAAGGTGTAACAATTGATGATATTTACTTCATTACAAAAATTGATAGATTCTTCCTTGAAAAATATTATCATATTGTAGAATTAGAAAACGAATTAAAGTCTAATCCATTTGATATTGAATTATTTAAGAAAGCTAAAAAATATGGTTTTTCAGATGAATTTTTAGCTAAAATTTATAATAAAACAAAGATAGATATTTATAAATTTAGAAAAGAAAACAACATCTATCCAGTTTATAAAATGATTGATACATGTGCATCTGAATTTAAATCATATATTCCATATTTTTATTCAACATATGAGCATGAAAATGAATCAGTTTCTAGTAACAAAAAGAAAATCATTGTTTTAGGTAGTGGTCCTATTAGAATTGGACAAGGTGTAGAATTCGATTATTCTACAACTCACGCAATATGGACACTTCAAAAAGAAGGTTATGAAGCTATTGTTATTAATAATAACCCTGAAACAGTATCTACAGACTATATTTTGTCAGATAAGTTATATTTTGAACCTTTAACAATTGAAGATGTAATGAATGTTATTGATTTTGAAAAACCTGAAGGTGTAATTGTAACACTAGGTGGTCAAACTCCTATTAACTTGTCATCAGATTTAGCAAGTCTTGGTGTAAATATCATTGGTTCATCCGTAGAAGCCATAGACAAAGCTGAAGATAGAGATTTATTTGAAATTGAAATGGCTAAGATTAATATTCCACTTCCAAAAGGATATGCTGTATTAAATTTAGAAGACGGAATTAAGGCCGCAAATTCAATTGGATACCCAGTTTTAGTAAGACCAAGCTTTGTACTTGGTGGAAGAATGATGAAAATCATTTATGATGAAAAGAGTTTAAAATCATTTGTTAAAGAAGTATTAGAATTTGATACTGTACACCCTGTGTTAATTGACAAATATATTTATGGTATAGAATGCGAAGTTGATGCAATAAGTGATGGAAAAGATGTATTTATTCCGGGAATTATGCAACTAATTGAGCGTACAGGTGTTCACTCAGGAGACTCAATGAGTGTATATCCTCCATATTCTTTAAGTGAAAAAGTAAAAGATACAATTATTGATTATACTAAAAAAATTGGTGTAGCTTTACAAATGATTGGATTATTTAACATTCAATTTATTGTAAAAGATAATTCTGAGGTTTCAATCATTGAAGTAAACCCTAGATCCAGTAGAACAGTTCCATTCTTAGCTAAATCAACTGGTGTACCTATTGCAGATATTGCAACTATGGTTATGTTAGGACATAAACTAAAAGATTTAGGTTATGTTGGAGTAGCTAAAGAAAAGAATAGATGGTATGTAAAAACTCCTACATTCTCATTTACAAAAATTCAAGGAATGGATATTGTATTATCTCCTGAAATGAAATCAACAGGTGAAGCTATCGGTTATGATAAAGATTTAAACAGAGCTTTATACAAATCAATTAAGGCTTCTGGTCAAAGACTTGTAAATTATGGAACAATTTTTGTAACAATCGCAAATAATGATAAAGAACAAGCTTTACCATTAATTAAGAGATTCTATGATTTAGGATTTAATGTTGAAGCTACTAAGGGAACAGCTAATTTCCTTAAAAATCATGGTATAAGAACTAGAATTCGTAAGAAATTAAGTGAAGGTAGTGAAGAAATTTTAGATTCACTTAGAAAAGGTTATGTTTCTTATGTTATTAACACAATGACTGATAGTTCTATTTCAATAGCTCATGATGGTGTTAAGATTAGAAGATGTGCAATTGATAATAATGTACCGGTATTTACATGTCTAGATACTGTTGATGCT
>CAVEPF010000028.1:0-6994 GCA_963617645.1 Anaerotignum sp.
AGGAGGTATACTATGGCTAAATATTTAGACTATCAAGGTGTTTCGACTCTTTGGAATAAGATGAAAAGTTATGTTGACACCAAAGCAGGAGGAGACAAACTTGCGATAGATGGCTCCACTCAAATGCAAGGAGATATTGAGTTTTCACAATTAGGTCATGAGGGTTCTCGAGGTCTTATATTTAATGTTGCTTCTAATGACTATGCTCGTATAGTTGCAGGAGCAAACGGCTTCAATAATGGTTATTTAGAAATAGCAACTGCCGACGACGGCACTGAACCAATTTATGTGAGACAATATTCAAGTGGTAAATTTGCTCAACTTGCAAGAACGGCTACTCTCCTAGATGAAAGTGGTAATACAGTTTTTCCTAACGAGGTCTACGCTAAAAATAATAAAATATTAGCGACGCAAGAATATGTCAACAATAAAATATCTGGTGTTAGTGGAAGTTCGTATAAGTTGAACCTTTTATGGTCTGGTAATCAAAAAGAAGCACCACTAACACCTACTGATGGTAGAATGTATGTTATTTCTTTTGGGTCAGGATATGCTGTTATTGGAGTATATATAAATGACATAATGGCTGCATATGGTGGTACTATGGGATTAATTGGTAATGAGAGATATTTCTGGAGAGTTGTTTATTACAGTGGAGGCCTTACTTGTAGAAAAAGAGATTATAATTCTGTATCAGAATCTTATGAGAATATCAAAACAGTTTATGAAATCGTTTAAAGGAGGCAATCTTTATGAAGATAAATTTAATTATTGAAAATGAAAGAATAGTTGGGTATCAAACATTTCCTATTTCAGAAAACTTGCCTGTATATGAGATAGATGATATTCCAGAAGACTTAACAAATGGTGAATATGGTATCCTTAATAACAAAATTGTTAAACTTGGATATACAAAAGAACAATTGAAAATCAATGAAGAGAAAAACCTTGAGACTAAAAGACAAAAAAGAAAGACTCTTTTAGAAGCCTTTGATAAATGGGAAAAAGCAGTTCTTCGTGGAAGAATGTCAGAAAATGCCTCTATTATGAATTGGTATGAAAAATTGTTAAATCTAGAAGATTCTGCATTTGAGACAATACCATCTGAAATTGAATACTTTTTAGATAAATAATTAGTACGATTAAGCTCACATCAAGAGATTAAATAAAAAGGTTTAAACTATGACAAAAAAGAATAATGTGGCAGTGCTTACTAATCCGGCGGTAAAGAGAGTCGAGTATTTACCGACAAATAAATTAGAGATGAAATTTGATGACCAAACTGTAACAATTGAAGATTTCTATCAAGACTATATAATTGCACGTAGTAAGATTATAGAATTAGAAAATTTAATTGAAACAAAAGACCAAGAGTTAAAGAAGTATCAAGAAAAACAAGCACAAATAAATGAATTAATTAATAACTCGATAAAATTATTAAATGAGAAGTTATCTATTGTAGAAACTGATATTGAAACTTTAAACAATCTTAAATAGGAGGAGCGTTTAATGAAAAAAATTATTATGATGATTACATCATTATTTATATGTTTGTTCGTATTTATGGCTTGTAATTCATTTGTATACGCAGATGAAGTTGCAACTAGTGAACCAACAACTGAAAGCGAACCAACACAAACAACTGAAAGTGAAAAACCTAGTATTTCATCAAGTGAAAGTGGTTCAGAAACACCAACTGAACCTGAAGAACCAAGCGAAGAAGATAATGTAATTAATATTACACAAGAAGATATTGATAAAATTATTGAAGCCGCTAAACAAGGCAATATTGATGAAGTTAAAAATCTATTAATTGGAACTATCGGCTTTACATCTTTTACAATTTTAATGGCATTAATTTATGTAGTTAAGATGAAGTTGAAGCAAGCAAATGAATCTAAATTATTAGAAAACGCTAGTGAATCTACAAACGAGAATATTAAAGCATTAGCTAATCAATTAAATGAAATAGCAAGTATGATTAATTTAAAAATGGATGGAGTAGAAACTAACGTTAAGAACTACTATCAAGCATTAAATAGTGAAAAAGTAGAAGAAGCAACAAAGAAAGCGGAAGAAATCGCTAAAGCTTTAGAAGTTGCAATGAATTTAAATAATTTAAAAACTTCAGAAGAGGAGACCCCAAAAGAGGAAACTCAATACGAAGTTGAAGAAGAAAAAGTAACTGAATAAGGAGGTTAATCCTTATGTTGTTTAAAAATATATCTTCTTGGAGTAAGAAGAAATGTAAATGGGTTGAGTTTATTCTCAACCTTTTACAACTTGTATTTTCAATGGTAATTCCTATCGTTATAGTAGGAGTTAAATATAGTTTATTTCAAAAAGTAGAGGGTTGGAAATTAACTGCTTCTGGATTGATTGTAGTAATTATAATAGCATTTACAACAATTAATTATTTTATTGATTTAGTTAAAAGACTACCTGAAGCAACTTTAAATGAACGAAAAATAAAATACACTTTAACAGGAATTGGCAAAATCTTTGTGCCTTTAATCATTATTGTTGTATTACAAGTTATTAAAAGAAATGTTGAAGTTGGAGTCTTTGTTATTACTTGGTGTATGGCTTCTTATTGTGTAGCACTTGCTATTCAATATTTATTTACTGAATATGTAAGACATGAACTTACAATTTGGGATGAAGCAGCTCATCAAAGTGAAGTAGTAAAAAAGATGTCAAGATTATAAAAATAATATTAATTAAATATTTAAGGAGTTAAATAATGGCTGATATATATAATAAAGTAGATGACAAATTACAGGAAGCAAATAGAGCAACTCAAAAGGCTATTAATGCGGCTTTAAAGTTTGCAAGACCAAAACAAATATTAGCGATATTTGAAATCATAGTATCTATTATTGCAAGTATAGGAATTAATCTAGTAGCATTTAAATTTGATTTTTCTTGCTTTTATGATGGTTGGTTTTATGTGTCTAGTTTATGTACACTTGCAGCCATTATTTTGATTTATCGTGGTACAATCAATGCTATTTATCCTAAAACTAGTACTAGACCTGTTGTTATTGAAGCACGTGAAAAATATAAAAAGTTAAATGATACTAAAGAATTAGACCTAGAAGATTATTTAAAAGTTTATAATAGAGAAACCAAAAAGGACGCATGGCGTGCTTTCATTGGTAGAAAGATACTTAAATGGCAACACAAAAAAGATAGATTTAGAAAAAATCTAGTTAAACAAGAAAAAATAGAAATTGAATGTAATAAACAAATTGAGTATTTATCAAAGTTTATTAGTGATGAATATTTAGAAGAAAATATTGATAAAATTAATATTAAATATAATGCAGTCTTTTACTCGGACTTTAATAATATTGAAAAGTCTGTAGGAGTTGAAAAGAAGTTTAGAGATAATTATAATAAGGCTTTTACAAAATCAACAATGAATAAAGTTGTTTATTATATGATTACTACTGCTCTTTTATCAATCGGCGTTTTCACTGTAGGCGACGGCTCTTGGGTTTCTTGGGTTTCATCTATTGTACTTACAATAGTTATGATTATTGTAAGAATTGCAACTGCACTTCAACAAGCCGATATTATTTATGATAATGAAATAACTAAAGCTTTAATTGATAAAACTGAAGTTTTAGAAAAATATTATGAATGGAAGAAAACACAAAAGCCAAAGTTTGATATTGATAAGACTATTGAACAAGTAAGAATTGAAGAGCGTGTAAATGCTAACAAAATGCTAGAGCTTGAACGTGAAAAGCACGAAAAAGAAATTAAAGATGTTAAACAAACTGCTATTAATGAAGCAGTTAAAATGGTTATGGAGCAAGATAAAAAAATAAGTTAATGCTTTACAAAATATAACATAGTTAATTAAAATAAATAGTATATAATCAAAATAATAACAAGGAGATTTTGAAGTGGATTTAAAAGAAAAGTTTAAATTAGAATTTGAAAAGACTACTGAATGGATTGTTAAAGAATATCCAAATAAAGAAGAATGCGCTAGAAATATTGTTGGTGAAATCATAATTGATAAATTACATGAAATAAGATATACATCGGAAAACTTAAATTTTATTGAGTTTTATAAAAAATATTTAGCCGGTTCTTTATATTTAGATTGTGATGATTTTACTAAATCACAAATTCGAGAAATTATTAAAGAGAGTCATTTGACTGAAAGAGATAGAAAACTTGCAGAATATTATTGACTTGATTTATTAAGTGAAGAAGAAATATCAAATAGGCTTCAAATTGATAGAAAGACAGTTCGAAATAATATTCCTAAAATAAGTCTTAAATTAAAAGAGACTTCTTCAAAACTATATATTAACGAGAAATAGGTGTGAGAAATCGCACCTGTTTTTTTATGCAAAAATCCACAAAAATTCAACATAAAATGGGCTTATTATTTCTTTTTATAAAAAACTAAAATATAGGCATATTAGGAGGTTAATATGTTTGACTATAACAACATGTATCAATCAAGAAATATTAATAATCAATATGCTTATGTAAACGGAATAGAGGGCGCTAAAGCTTATTTAATGAATCCAAATCAAACGATTTTATTAATGGACTCTGACAACCCTATATTTTATTTAAAATCATCAAACCAACTTGGGCAAGCAAACATAAGAATATTTGAATTTAAAGAAGTTTTACAAAATCAAAGCAATAATCAAGGTTACTTGCTTAAAAGCGATTTAGAGCCTATTTTAAGGCGTTTAGAAGCGATAGAGAAAGGAGCAACAAATGAATCCGATAAGAAATAATCAAACGCAAACAAATCAAATTAAAGAATTATACAATTTATGTCAAAATCCTTATGAAGCAAATAAAATGTTAAATCAATACATCGGAAATAATCCAATGCTTAAAGCACTTGCAAATAAAGGCGATTATAGGGCTTTATTTGAGGCTTTGTGTCAATCTAAAGGAATTAATCCCCAATCGTTCATAAACGAGCTTAAAAACAAAATTTAGCGGTAATAACACTGCATACTAGTTAAGTGATTATTATAAATATTTAAGATGGAAAGGAGGACTTAAATAATGGATGGAACAACAGGAATACAACCAACTTATAATTTAGCCGATAGAGGTTGCTCTGACGGATATGGATTTGGTGGCTCTGGTATTTGGTTATTTGCAATACTAGCTCTTATGTGGGGCGGTAATGGAATGTTTGGCTCACGTGGTCAAGCACCGCAAGATTATGCTAGACAAAGTGATGTAGTTTATACATCGGCTTTTAATCAATTGCAAGATGAAAATACTGCAATTAGAAGTGATATTCAAAGAACTGCATATGATACAGTGAGTGCTTTAAAAGATGGACAATATAATAATTTGTCTGAAATAAGAGATTTACAAGCACAAGTAAACACCGGATTTGCAAATATGCAAAGTTGTTGCTGCAACACATTAAGAGCAATAGATAGCGTTAATTATAACGGCGCTATTAATACTGCTTCAATTAATGCTACAACTACTGCTCAAACTCAAAAGATTTTAGACGCTATTAGTCAAAACAAGATTGATTCATTACAAAATCAAGTAAATCAATTACAATTACAACAAGCCGTAAGTGGTGTTGTAAGATACCCAAACCAAACAACTTATTCAAGCGGTGTAAATCCGTTCTGTGGTTGTGGTTATGGTAATATTTAAAGAAAGGATAAAAGATAAAATATAATGAGCATAATTTATGCAATAAACACAGGAGGCGATATTGCTCAAAATGGTTCAGTACCTTTAACTATAAATAGAAGAAAATGTCCTATTTATGAATTAAATGGTAATGGAATTAAGATTTTAAAAGATGGATATTATAAAGTGAATGGAACTCTAACTTTTACAGTACCAACTCAAGGAGAAGTTGGAGTTGGAATCTATAAAGATTCCGTTTTAATTCCTAGTGCAATTTCAAGTTTAACTGCTTCTACAGATACAACATACACTTTAAATGTAAATGGTGTATTTAGAGTTACTTGTTGTGACTCAAAGCCTACAATAAGCCTTATTAATACAGGAGTGGCTATAACATTAACTAATGCTTCATTAATAATTCAAGGCTAAAATTCTATTGCTTTGTTTAAAGTGATAGGAGGATTTAATTATGTTAAAAGAAATTTTAAATGACGCAACTGAACAAGATTTAAAAAATTTTGTTTCAGACTTTATGGCATATTTAGAAATAAGTATGCCTAAACTTTGCAATTCTTTATTATTAGAATTGCATAAAAATGTATATGGTTCACATTTTAGTTTAGCTTTATTGAATTAGGCTATAAACGAACTAGAAGACACTAAAGGAATGAAAGGAGCAAAATGGTCACTAGAAGAAACAAATAAGCTTATTAAGAATTTAGATTTAAAATATAATGAATATGATTTTAATTATGTTTTAAACATGATGTATTATGATTATTCTGAACTATTGAATAATGATTTAAATTCATATATAAAATTAGCGTGTTTATTTTTAGATGATGTTGACGCTCCAAATGGTAAAGCATTGAGATATTATTTGGCAATGCGCAAATGTATTATTTATTAAAATTTAAGAAATAAGTATAATGTATTTACAAAATCTTAAAAAAAGATTAAATTAATATTGTAGAACAAAATACAATCAAAGCTTACATTAATTATCTATAAAAAGTATTTGCAAAAATATATAAAATAAGTATAATAATAATTGAAGAACATATGCTAGTTTTTTAAACAAAAAGGTAAGGATTCCCGTCCTTACCTTTTCTCGTTTTTAGGAAACAAGGAACATAGCTAGTAATTTAGAGACTACTTATTATCGTGGTCATCATTGCCATCTTTTGTGATTAAATATAAAATCACAACTAAAATGACTAAATACTCCATTGAGTATCCTTTCTAGCAATAGTTCATTGTCGCCTCAGAACTAATGATTATCATTATATATGCTCCTGCTCTAAAAATTTATTCACCTATGGGTGACTTTAATAATATATCATAA
>CAVEPF010000029.1:0-4673 GCA_963617645.1 Anaerotignum sp.
GACAATTAGTTTCTTTAATCATAATCTTACAAAGTCTTACTTTAGCTTGTTCGCCGCCAGATAAAACAATCATTAATGATTCAATTTTTTCTTTAGTTAAACCGCAGCTTGCAAGAGCTCCTCTAACTTCAGCTTGTGTAAACGAAGGATACATATCCCAAATTTCTTGTAAAGCTTGTTTATGACTTCCAACTTCTTCTTGGCAAAAATAACCAGGTTCTAGCTTATAATCTAATTTAACAGTACCACTTAATGGTTTAAGTTCACCTAAAATTGTCTTAAGTAATGTGGACTTACCGATACCATTAGCACCTTTAATGGCAATTTTATGACCTTTTTCAATTACTAAATTAATAGGTCTAGTTAAAGGTTCATCGTAACCAATAACTACATTATCAAGAGAAACAACAAATCTACCACTACTTGCGGCCTCATTAAAATGGAAATTAGGTTTTATTTGTTCACTTGGTTTATCTAAAATAACCATTTTATCAAGTCTACGTTGTCTAGATTTAGCTAAATCCGTAGTAGCAACTCTAGCTTTATTTTTAGCAATAAATTTCTCTAATTTATCAATTTCTTTTTGTTGCTTATCATAAGCCATTTGTTGATGTAAAATTTCTGTTTCATGAAGTGTTTTAAATGTATCATAATTACCTGTGTAACGTTTCATATTACCATTTTCTAAATTATAAATAACATTAACGACTTTATTTAAGAAAGGAATATCATGACTTACTAAAATAAATGCATTTTCATAATTAAGTAAATAATTAGTTAACCATTCAATATGTTCAACATCAAGATAGTTTGTAGGTTCGTCAAGAATTAAGATCATAGGATTTTCTAGTAATAATTTTGTAAGTAAAACTTTAGATCTTTGACCACCTGATAAATCAGTAACATCTCTATCATAACCTAAATCATTTAATCCTAAACCATTACCAACTTGTTCAATTTTAGAATCAATGTTATAGAATCCTGAAGTTTCAAGTTCAGTTTGAATTTCACCAATTTCTTCCATCATTTCTGCAACTTCTTCGTCACTTGCATCAGCCATTTTGTCATATAACTCAAATGTTCTTTGCTCAAGTTTGAAATCACGATCAAATGCTGTACGTAAATATTCCTTTATAGATAAACCTTTAGAAAGTTTAGTATATTGATCTAAATAACCAATAGAAATATTCTTAGCCCATTCAATTTTTCCACTATCAGGAGTAATATTTCCGATAATTATATTTAAAAAAGTAGATTTACCTTCACCGTTATTACCAATAAGACCAACGTGTTCACCCTTATTTAATTGGAAGGTAGCATCTTCTAAAATAGTTCTCTCACCAAATCCATGAGAGACATTAGTAGCTTTTAAAACTGACATATATTAATCACCTTTTAAAATTATATTAAAAGTTTTGTTTAAAAACAAGTTAAATTTTATTCTTTACAAGTGTAATAACTAAATGATTTATATAAATTGTACTAGATACAATACTTTCGTCTTCTTTATCAATATCCTTTAAATAAGATCCTATACCTTTTTTAGTTAATTTTGCATAAGCTTCTTTAAATGTCCATAAAGCATATTTATCATCAAGTTCTTTTGCTTCTTCAATTTCTTCTTCTCTTGCAACATAATTTAGCGCCTTAAAATCTCTTTTAACTCTTTGTTCTATATCAAGACCGACTTCTTCTTTAGATAATACAAAACCCACATAAGAATTAGAGTGACTAATACTATAATGATAATTTTTATAATCTTTAAAATATGGTTTTTGGTTTGTCTCTCTTACAATAACAATATCTAAAGGATTTATATGCAAAAGTTTTCCAAGTTCTATTTTAGGTATTGTATAACTAATTGTATGAACAATTTTATCTACTTCTTCACTATAACTTAATATTTTATTTTGTTCTTCGCTTGTTAAAAATTTAAATAAATAATTTTTTAAGACCTCAAAAGAATCTAGACTTGTATCAAAAATTAACAAGTCTTCATCTAAAATTTTATAATTATATCTCATAATTTGCCCATTTAAATTCTTGAAGACTTGGTTAAAAAATCATATGCATTCTTTAAAATTTGTTTATCATTATCAAAAGTAATTGTATCAAGAGCTTTCGCGTAATCTAACCAATGCAATTCCTTAATTTCAGTATTTTGAGCTTTTAAAGAACTATCATCAACGTTCTCCGCTAAAAAATAAATTACATCTTTAATAACATGTTTTGCTGGCATATATGAAGTTTCGCATCTAAAATGATTAACAAAATTTACATCTAAATTAGTTTCTTCTTTAATTTCTCTTCTTGCAGTATCATGTTCTGATTCTGCAAACTCAACATGGCCTTTAGGAAATGCATAATGACCTTGTAACATTTCTTCAACTAAGAATTTAATATTCCCATTTTCATTTTTATAAACAACTGCACCACAACTTTTTTCTTTTCTCATAAAGCTCTCCTTTTAACAAATAATACACCACATTTTTTTATATTGCAAATTTAATACATTACTTAAATATCATATTTTGCAATAATTTCACTAGGTGTCTTTTTCATTAATAACTTAGCAGGTAGAGCAGAGAATATAACATTTATTAATATAAGTATAATAAATAATAAATAATATAGTGGTACTTCATAGAATGTTCTTGAAACAACATTATTAGCATTTGCGCTCACATTAAAGAATATTGCATAAATTATACTAGATAATATAAATCCTATTGATATTGTAAATATAGATTCATAAAAACCAGAAATTAAATAAGATAATGTAATATCTTTTTTTGTATTACCAATAGCACGTAATATTCCAATTTTCTTTACTTCATCAAACAATCTACTTCTATGAGTAAAATAGATATAAATAATTAAAACAAATACTAGCGCTACAACTATATATATCTTTGTTTTATTTGAAACAAGATTATTATGATTTACAATATCTTTATTAGTATCATAATAATTTAAAACATTTGAGAAATTAAGGTCATTATCATATTTTAAAAATTCATATGATGTGGTTAATCCTGGTAAAAGATCTAAAAATCTATCAAAACCATCGTAAAAACATAGAGCAATATTTGCGTCATCACTAAATGTACCAACTATTTTGTAGCCAAACATACGTAAATAGCTTAGAATACGATCACCATCACTATAGTATTTATTTGTTATATCCGTATTTAAATAAGTAGAATTAATAATAACTTCGTTTTTATTTTGAGGCATTACACCACTATTTAAGATAAAATTATACTCATAACATTCTGCTGTGTGTTCTTCTAATGTTTCTAAAGATTTAAAGCATTTTACACTATATCTAAAGTCATCCATATAAAGAACTTCAGATTTAAGATTACTATTTAAACCTACTTTTGTTGATACAAGATTATCATTATAAAATGTTGGTATATAAGCACAAAGGGAATCGGATTTTACTATTCCTTTTATATAATAATAAGAATTAAATTTATAGTTTGCATAAGCTGTAACTTTTGCAGTGCTTGTAGAACGATTCATATACAAAGGCTTTTCAAGTAATTGATTTACTTTTATTTTAGACTCTGAATCTTTAATTAATTTATTAGCTAATCCACTTGTAATGATTACTCCGTCACTAGACTCATCAAGAGTTCCGTATAAAACACTATTATTATCTAAAAAAGTGTGATCGTAAAGATAAAAATTTGTAGTAAGATTTACTAATGTTGATTTATAAATATAGCCATTAACTTCATTTTGTAAATATAATCTTGATATTTTTTCTTTATCATATAAAGAAATCAAATCGGTTTCTGCATATGAATAATAATTAATTTTTGATTTACTTAAACCAAGGGGGTTTTCATATATATTATTATATTTATTTGTTGTGTCACAAATATAAGTATTTCGTGCATATAATATAGATGAGTTGTCAACTTGGTATGAATTAATAAGACTTGATAACAAATATGCAAATGCTGCTCCTAAAAGAATTAAACCAAATCTTAAAATTCTAGTTTGAACTTTAACTTTATTATATTTTTCAAAACTTTCTTTAAATAGTTTCTTTATTTTAAATTTCTTTGAGGTTTTACTGTCATCATTAAAATTAGAATTATCATATTTAGTTTCAATTATTTCTTCTTTTTTTATCTCTTCACTAGCTTTATCAACTAAAGTATAGTTAGATTCAGTTATTAATTTAAAGTTTTTATCTGATTTTATGTAATAAACATCATTTATTAAAACAATATCTAATTTAAATGGTTTTCCATTATTATTATAAATATTAATTGAATAGCCATTATTGACTTCTTCTTTATCTAAATCACGTAAATATATGTTATTATCCTTAACATCAAGAGAAACATCACTAGGAACATATGAATCAAGAATTTCTCCGTCTTTTATTCTTATAATTTGATCAGAGTAAAATTCCGCAATATTTTTATTATGAGTTACAAGAAGCACTAAAGAAGTTTCTGATATTTTTCGCAAAATATTCATTACCTCAATTGTATTCTTACTATCAAGGTTACCTGTAGGTTCATCAGCTATAATTAATTTGTTTTTCTTAGTTAAAGCTCTAGCGATCGCAACACGTTGTTGTTGACCTCCGCTTAATGCAGATACTAACTTTTTGCGATACTTGTACATATTTACGCTATTTAACGCTTCAT
>CAVEPF010000030.1:0-3677 GCA_963617645.1 Anaerotignum sp.
ACTGTATATCTAAAACTTGATGAATTTAATTATACTTCTAAAGGAAGTACTATAAATTATAATGATATTGCAAATGACACATATACATTTATGTATGCAGCATTTAATGCCTTAAAAGGATATCCTAACATTACAAATATTGTTATTGATTTAACACAAAATACAGGTGGAACTGTTATTTCAGGTCTTGAATTATTATCATTTATGACAAATGATAAAATTAGATGGTCTTTTGAATCATTAAATGGTGAATATGGTTATGAAGAAGTTGCTGTAGATAATGATTTTGATGGCGACTTAACTGATGACGACGCATATACTAATTATAATTACTTTATTGAAATATCTGATGTATCGTTTTCTTGTGCAAATCTAGTACCATTTATTGCAAAAGAATATAATTATGCAACTATAATAGGTACTACAAGTAGTGGTGGTATGGGTGTAGTTGATTACGGTGTATTACCTGATGGTACATATTTCCAATATTCTAGCTCTATAAAATTAAATTGTTATAAGAATCAAGCAAGCGGTAGAAGTTGTGAAGACGGAGTTGTTCCTAATATCTCAATTAACTCAAAATCATTATATAATTATGCTTATATTGATAAATTAATTAATAATTAAATAAATTATAGGTTACGATTTTTGTAACCTATTTTTTATGAACTTTACTTAATAAAAATAATATGCTAAAATCTAGCGGATTATTTAGAGGTGTTTTATGTTTTCAAAAGGACATATTATATATATTATATTAAGTACACTAGCAATTATATTTGCTTTATTTAATACAAATAAGATTAAAGATACTAAAAAATTTAAATTTTATTTAGGATTAATTTTATTTATAATTATGGTTATTAATAGAGCTGCTTTAGCATATTATGGTAATATTTATACTAAATATAGCCCTCATGTTACAGCATTTATGATGTTTCCTAACTCATGGTGTTCTGCAGCCTCTATCACACTAAGCATTTGTTTAATGCTAGATGTTAAACATAGATTCATTTGTTTTCCAATTTGGCTAGCTATTTTTGGTGGTATTATGGCAACAATTATGCCTGTTTATTTAAATGAACAACCACATACGGAATTAGATACAATAACTAGTTTAATTTTCCATTCAATTATGATTTTTGCAGCATTCTTTTTATTAATTAGCAAAGAATATAAACCGCAAAAATATGATTTTTTAGAATTTACATTAGGAATGCTACTAATATCTTTTATTGGAATTATTCAAAAATTAGATATGCATTATGAATATGCTATGCAAATAGATGAACCATTTTTAACAAGTACAAAATTTTTAAAAATATTATCTTGTAATTGGATTATAATTATCGTTTGTTCATTATTTATTATGCTCGTGCATAATATTATTATACATTTTGAAACTAAAACTAATTTAGAAAAAGAGTTAAATGCTACTAAGTTCGTACAAGAAGTAGAACTTTCTAAGACTCAAACTCAAAATTAGATTTTACAAAGGTTATTTTTTGACTTATAATTATTAAGTTATTTTGTGAGGAATTTATGAAAAAATATTTAGCAATATTTATATCTAGTTTACTTGCTGGATTTTGTATCACTTTTGGAGCTACTGTATTTTTATTATGTGTAAATGCAGGTCAAGGCAGTGAGATATCAAGTTTAATGAAAGTAGTTGGAGCTTTCATGTTCTGTATCGGTTTATTTACTATTATCCATTTTTCTTTTTGGTTATATACAGGAAAAGTTGGTTATGTATTAGACAATCAACCTATTTATTTAGTTAGTCTAATTGTTTGTTTTTTAGGAAATGCATTAGGCTCATTTATTATGAGTTCTTTAATCTCTTTTACAAGTCAAGGAGAAACACTAAAAGCTGTAGCTACTCCTATTGTAGAAGCTAAATTGAATTCAACACCTATATCAATATTTATAATGTCATGTTTATGCGGTATTATGATTTATCTTGCAGTAGAAGGACATAAGAAGTGCCCTTATACAATTGGTAAAGTAATATTTGCATTTATGCCTATTGTATTATTTATATTATGTGGTTTTGAACACGTTGTAGCTAATGTTACATATTTTACATATGCAAAAGTATTTTCTTTTAAAGCATTTTATTATTTTATAATTATGTTTATAGGAAATGCTGTTGGTTCTATCGTATTTGATGCACTAATTAAAGGTGTAAAATATTTTGAAAAAGAGAGTGAGGATAAAGAAGCTAAATAAATAGCTTCTTTTATTTATATGTTTTCATGTTTTAAAGATAAAATATTTTTTAAGAAGTTTCTAAAAATTGCCTTACCTGTTATGTTATCTGCCTTTGTAACTTTTTTAGTTTCATTTCTAGATAATATAATGGTTGGTCTTGTATCAAATGAAGCTGTAAGCGGAGTTTATGCCGCTAACGAAGTTACGTTTGTATTTAACTTAGTTGTTTACGGCGTTTTAGAAGGCGCTGGTATTTTCATTCAACAATTCCATGGAAAAGCTGATTATATAAATGAAAGAAAATGCTTTGTATTTAAAATTATTTTCTTATTCATATTTTTAGTTATTGCAATACCTTCACTATACATCTTTGGTCCTAAAGTAATAGAACTTTATACAAAAAGTGATACAAACTTCGATCTTATTTATAAAGAAGGAAAAAATTATTTATATTTAATAATAATTTCATATATTCCTTTTTCATTAGGTTATTTATTTTCTACAACATTTAGAGAAATTGGTGAAACTAAATATGCATTTTACTCTTCACTTGTAGCTATTATTATAAATACAACATGTAATGCATTATTTATATTAGTATTTAAAATGGGAGCTCCTGGTGCTGCTATAGCTACAATTATAGCAAGAACATGTGAAATGTTATTTTTAATTGTAATATCTAAGGTAAAGAAATTTGAATTTGCCAATATTGGTTTTAAAGATTTTAAAATCGATCTAGTCTTAGGTAAAAAAATAATTAAAAAAGGATTCTTATTATTTATTAATGAAATAGGATACTCAGTAGGTACAATACTTCAGACACTTGCTTTATCACAAAGAGACGGTGTTTTAAGTGCTATTTCAATATTAACGACAGTTACTAATATAATGACTATATTAATTCAAGGATTATCTACCGCAATTGGTGTAATGGTTGGTCAAGACCTTGGACAAGACGACTTTGACAAGGCTTGGGAAGATAATAAAAAACTAAATATTTTAGCATTTTATATGTGTATGGTAGTTTGTATATTCTTACTTATCACATCAAATTTTATACCTTTAATGTTTAAAGAAGTAGATAGTCTGCAAAAGGCAATTGCAACTAAACTAATTATAGTTTATGCTTTAATGCTTATATTTAATTGTTGGTCTATAACTTGTTATTATACACTAAAAGCTGGTGGTAAAACACTTCAAACACTTGTTTTAGATACAGGATCTTTATTTGTTTTATATGTTCCTATTTCCTTTTTACTTGCATGTAAAACTAATTTAGATATAGTTTATGTATATCTTTTAATTAGATGTTTAGATATTTTAAGAACTGTAATTGGTTTTGTGCTAGTGAATAAAAAGAAATGGTTAGTAAATTTAACCATTAATAATCAAATATAATTTTAAATGAGTTTAACAACTCATTTTTTATTTTGTTATTTTAATTGCATTATTGTATATAATGC
>CAVEPF010000030.1:3768-5954 GCA_963617645.1 Anaerotignum sp.
GTGGTAAATCAACTCTATTAAATGTAATCACTAAAATGGATACATTTGATGAGGGTGAAATTTATTATAACGGAGAAGAAACTAGTTATTTTGATATTAATGATATGGACCTATTTAGAAAAGATAAAATAGGATTCATATTTCAAAATTATAATATAATAGAATCTTATACAGTATTAGAAAATGTTTTATTACCGCTTAAAATACAAGGGGTACCAATAAAGGAAGCTCGTGAAAAAGCTTTAGAAGTACTTGAAAAGGTAGGTTTAAAAAATAGAATCAATAATAAAGGATCTGAGTTATCAGGCGGCGAAAAACAAAGAACTGTCATAGCTCGTGCACTTGTTTCAAATACTCAAATTTTAGCTTGTGATGAACCTACAGGAAATCTTGATTCTAAAACAGGAAAAGATATTATAAATCTAATTAGAGAAGTTGCTAAAGATAAATTAGTATTGATAGTTACACACAATTTTGATGAAGTTAAAGATATTGCGACACGAAAAATTACAGTATTTGACGGAGAAATTGTTGAAGATATAGAACTAAAGAAGATAGAAAAAATAGAGTTAAAAGAACCTTTAAATCTTGATAATTCTAAAATTAGTAAAAAAACTATATCTAATGTAGCATTTAGTAATTTAAAATCAACACCTAAAAAGACATTTTTTATGTCTTTAATCTTAATTTTAATATCTGTTGCGATATTAACAGACATCTATTGTATTTGTAAGAGAAAGTTATAATGACTTAGAAACTGTAAGTCCATTTACAACTAGATTCGATAATATAAATTATGTAATTAATAATGATGATTTTGAATTTGATTTGTCAGGTCTTAAAAACAAATACAAAATTGAATATGAACCAGTTGAAATGACTAAGGGATTTACAATATATAAGGATTCATCAAATAAACTTGCACCATACTCAAAAGAAGCTATTTATTTAGATCCTAATAATATTAAAGAATATTTACCAACAAATGGTAGATATCCTGAAAACGAAGAGGAAATATATGCAATATTACCTAGTGACTCTGCAACACTTGGTGAACAAATGCTTGATAATAATCTTTATATAAAAGGCTTAAATGAATATAAATCTTATAAACTTTCTGGTTATTCATTATCTAAAGATGTTAAAAGTGGAGTTGTTTTATGTGGTAATACAATCGCTAAACAATATATGAGATATGGTTATGCGTTCTCTTACATTGATTATATTAATGATGAAGGAAAAGAAGATACTATATTATTTAAAATAAAAAATGGTGATAAAAACTTAATAGTTATGCCTAAAGAGTATGAAAAGTATTCTTTTACAACAGGCTATCTTTACTTTTTAGAACATAAATATTCTAAAACGTTCGATATTGAAAAAAATGATTTTGAAATCGAGTACTCTGATACATTAGAAACAGGTATTTATTTAAAAGATAATTTAATTTTAGATTCTTCTAGTGAAGTTTTAATATACGGAACTAAAAGTAGTGTATCTAAAGATGTATCAAAATTAGGCTTTAATTCATTTTATATCGCATCTTATTATACAGAAATTGACTTTACTAGTAATCTTTATTTATATGTATCGCTTGCAGGAATTTTAGTCTTAATTCTAATTGTCTACTTTATTACATATGTAATTTTAAAAATATGTTATAAATCAAAAGAAAAAGATTACAACATATTTAGAACCCTCGGTATAACTAAAAAAGATATGCAAAATATGATTTTTGTTGAACTAGAGTCGCTTACATTATCTATTGCACTAATTAGTTTCTTACTTGTAAAAATAGTTACAAGTTTAGCAAAAACTAGTTATTTAGCAATATTTAATAATTTGAATTTCTTAATCTTTATTATTTATTTTGTACTTATAATTGTGCTTTCTTATTTAATTATTAGAAGATTTAATAAAAACTTATTTAAAAATAGTGTTAGTAAAAACTTTAAAGGGAGGGAAAAATAATGATTAAAATTAACAATTTAAACAAAACTTATAAATCAAATAAATTAACTACAATAAATAATACCTCTCTTAAATTGCCTGATAAAGGTTTGATTACTTTACTAGGTCCTTCAGGTAGTGGTAAAACAACATTACTTAACGTGATAGGTGGTCTTGATAAATTTGATTCAGGTTCTATAGAATATGATGATTTTAGTGTTAATAAATATTCTATG
>CAVEPF010000031.1:0-2616 GCA_963617645.1 Anaerotignum sp.
AGCTATGATTATCCCTGGAGTTTCAGGCGGAACAATTGCAGTTTTATTTAATATTTACGAAAGCCTAATTAACGCAATTTCTAATTTAAGAAAAGACTTTAAGAAAAGCTTTATGTTTTTACTTCCAATAGTTCTTGGGATGATACTTGCATTTTGTGCAATGTATTTTCCTCTTAAACTTGCATTAAAACATTTCCCTGTTCAAACAATTTCTTTATTTTCAGGTTTAATGCTTGGCTCAATTCCTATGTTATTTAAGGAAAGTTTAGATAATGGTTTTAAGAAAGTAGATTTCGTTGCCGGACTTATATCATTTTGCGTAGTTATAGGAATATGTTTTATTCCAAATATGGGAAATGTAGATTTAAGTGTTAATATGCCAACTTATGGATATGTTTTATTATTTTTAATTGGTGTTCTTGGCTCTTGTGCACTAGTAGTACCTGGAATTAGTGGTTCTATGTTACTTTTAATTTTTGGATATTATGAACCTATTTTAGACACAATAAGTGAACTTAAAAATAATTTTGGACATTCTGTACTTGTTTTATTTTTAGTAGCTTTAGGTATATTGTTTGGTTTTGTCGTGGTAGCAAAATTAATGAATTATTTACTTAAAAAATATAAACGAATTACATACTGGGCAATTGTTGGGTTTGTAATTGGTTCTATTCCTGCAATATTTATTTCATATGACTATACTGATGTTAATGTAAATGCTGTTTGCATTGTAACATCAATTATAGTATTCATTGTTGGAGCTATTTCAAGTTTCTACTTAATTAAATTATCTGACAAGAAAAACACTCAAAATTTAGAATTAAAGCAAGAAGAAAATTAAAAAAGTACTTGCAATTAGATTCGTTTTAATATATATTATTACTAATAGCAATGAATTGAGGTAGTAAATTAACTATACATTTAAGCGAGCTACGATCGGTGAAAGGTAGTAATGTTAACTAATTGAACGTCTCATGGAGCTGAATAGTGATAATAAATTATTCCGGGTTCGCCCGTAACCGCGTCTGAGTTTGATAGAACTCATAGAGTGCTTGGAAAGTGATTTTCAAGTGACTAAGGTGGCACCGCGAATTTTCGCCCTTAGACAAATATAAGTTTAAGGGCTTTTTTATTTGTTAAAGCTCTTAATCAGTTTCAATTAGGAGGATTATAATATATGAAACACAAAACATTAACATTTTTAGGCTTAGCTGCAGTTTCTACTTTAGGATTAACATCATGTGATACATCTGATCACTCATTAATTGTGGCTACAAACGCAACTTTTGAACCATTTGAATATAAAGATGCAGAATCTGGTGATTTTTTAGGTATTGATATTGATTTAGCTAAATTATTTGGTGAACAAAATAATTACAAAGTAACAGTTACAGACATTGATTTTGATTCAATCGTTCCAAGTGTACAAACAGGCAAGGCTGATATAGGTATTGCTGGTATGACAAAAACCGATGAGAGAGCAAACATCGTAGACTTTACTGATTCATACTATAGTGCTAGTCAAGTTGTAATTGTAAAGAATGATAGTGAATATGCAAATTTAACTTCAGTAGATGAAGTCTTAAATGCTTTAAAAGGCAAAACAATTGGATGCCAAAGTGGTACAACAGGAGAAAGTTATATTAAAGGAAGTACTGAACTAGGCTACAGCGGAATTGAGTCTGCAACATGTAGATCACTTACAAGTGGTTATTTTGCTTGTAATTCATTATCTAATGGTCAAATTGATGCAGTAATTATCGATTCAGCACCTGCAAATTTATATGTTACAAAATATGAAAATTTAAAAGTTTTACCTGTAACACTTACAACTGAAGAATATGCAATGGCAGTTAAAAAAGGTAATACAGAATTATTAAATAAATTAAATGACTTTATTAAAGAAATTAAGTCTAATGGAAAATTAGATGAAATTATTGAAAAATATAATCAAACAAATAATTAATTATGAAGAAGATAGATAAACAAAAATTAGTTTCAATAGTAATGTGTTTAATTCTAGTATTAATAATATTAATTTTAATGATTGTAAACAAAAATGAATTTGTTTCTAGATTTAAAAACACATTTAAAACAAGTAAACAATTTACTGATCTATTAAAAGGCTTAGGGAATACATTAATAATAACAATTCTAGCATTTATCATGGGTATTGTACTGGGAACAATTACATGTTTAGTGCTTAATATTAAAAGTGACAATATATTTATTATAGGGATTAAAAATATATTTAAAGCTTATGTAGCAATTTTTAGAGGTACACCAATGGTTGTACAATTACTAATTATATATTTTATTATATTTGGTAATTCAAGGATTGAACCATTATACGTTGCTACCATATCATTTGGATTAAATAGTGGTGCTTATGTTTCAGAAATTATAAGAGGTGGAATAAATAGTGTTGAACAAGGCCAAGTAGAAGCCGGAAGAAGCTTGGGGTTAAGTTATTTTGAGGTTATGAAAAAAATAGTTTTACCTCAAGCTATTAGAAATGCCTTACCTAGTTTAGGAAATGAACTTATTACACTTGTAAAAGAAACTTCAATAGTTTCATTTATTGGTGCTGTTGATTTAACAAAAGCTTTCCAAAAT
>CAVEPF010000031.1:2626-9162 GCA_963617645.1 Anaerotignum sp.
TCCAAAATAGTGCAAATATAGCATATGATTATATGTTAGTTTATATTTTAATGGGAATTGTTTATTTTGTTATAGTATTACTTTTAACAAAATGTTTACGTCTTGTAGAAAGGAAATTAACTAAACATGCTAGAAATTAAAAATTTAACAGTAAAATTTAAAGACTCAATAATACTAGAAGATGTAAGCTTAAATGTTAATAAAGGCGAAGTTATTTCCATTATAGGACCATCTGGAAGTGGTAAATCTACTTTAATTCGTTCGATGAATAGATTAGTTAAACCAGAAACAGGAAGTATTTATTTTAAGGGAGAAGAAATAACCGATAAGAATATTAATGAAATAAGACAACATATTGGAATGGTTTTTCAACAATTTGAATTATTTCCTCATTTAACAGTTCTAGAAAATTTAACACTAGCTCCTCTTACATTAAAGAAAATGTCTAAAGAAGAAGCTAAAGAGAAAGCTTTTGAACTTTTAAAAAGAGTAAATCTTGAAGATAAAGCTTATAGTTATCCTAAAAGTTTATCAGGTGGACAAAAACAACGTATTGCAATTATGAGATCTTTAATACTAAATCCAGAGATTATGTTATTTGATGAACCAACAAGTGCTCTAGATCCTGAAATGGTTTTAGAAGTACTTGATGTAATTAAAGATTTAGCTTCTAGTGGTATGACTATTTGTATAGTTACACATCAATTAGGTTTTGCAAAAGAAGTATCAAGTAGAGTACTTTTTGTTGATAATAAAAAGATTGTTGAAGACGGAACTCCTAGTGAAATTTTTGATAATCCTAAAAGCGATAGATTAAAAGATTTCTTATCAAAGTGTAACGTATTCCATTTCTAAACAAGTCAATTTAATGGCTTGTTTTTTTCTTAATTTATTGAATTCAAGATTAATACTAATTATAATATTATTAGAATATTAAGAGGTATATTATGAATAATAGAGAAGAAACATTCTTAAAATTAAATGAAGTAAATACAGAGTCAATTTATAATACTTTGACTAACAAAAAAAGAACTTATGAACAAAAAGTACTAGATTTAGCTCATCAAGCAGAAAATGCGCTAAATGTATTAAATATACCAGAAAAAACATTACATTATTTTTCTATAGGGGCAATAAATGATTTATTTGAAGGACATGCACCATACAGACCAAGATATGTTATGGTTGATTTTGAAAAGTTTATGAAAAATGGTTCTAAATTTTTAAGATTAAATCCACCTAAAACATTAGATGAAGCTATTTTTTCTTTAATGACACTATATCATCATATTCCTTCAATCACTAATTTTCCTGTATACTTAGGTAATTTAGATTATTTATTAGATCCATTTATTAAAGATTTAACTGACGAGGAAGTTAAAACTAAATTAAGATTATTTTTAAATTTCTTAGATAGAACAATCGATGATTCGTTTTGTCATGCAAATATTGGTCCGATTGAGACAAGATGTGGTAGATTATTACTTGAAGTAGAGAGTGAATTAAGTAATACCGTCCCTAATTTAACAATTAAATATAATAGTCGTGAAACTAGTGATGAATTTTTAAAATTAGCTATTAAGACTAGTTTAAAGTGCTCAAACCCAGCCATTTGTAATGATGATATTAATAAAACATATTATGATTCTAATTACGGTATTTCATCTTGTTATAATATATTACCAATACAGGGCGGAGCTTATACATTAACTCGTATTACATTAACATGTTTAGCTGAAGAAACAAGTGATATTGATGAGTTTATAAATGTAAAATTACCTGAATGTTTAAAATGTATAGCTGATTATGAAAATGAAAGAATTAAATTTCTAGTAGAAAAATCAGGATTTTTTGAGTCATCATTTTTAGTAGATGAAGGCTTAATTGATAAAAATCGTTTTGTACCAATGTTTGGTGTAACAGGACTTGCTGAGTGTGTTAACACGCTTTTAAGTAAGAAAGGTTTAAGATACGGAAAAGATAAAGAAGCTGATGATTTAGGAACGCAAATTATGGATAAGATAACTCTTTGTGTGAATAGTTTTAACGCGCTATATACCCCTCTTACTAATAATAAATTCATGTTACATGCTCAAGTAGGACTTGATAGTGATAAAGGAATTACAAGTGGTGTTAGAATTCCAGTAGGAGAAGAACCTGAAAACTTTAAAGATCATTTAGTTCATTCATCCAAATTCCATAAATATTTCCCTGCTGGTGTAGGCGATATTTTCCCTATTGCTAGTACATCACTAAATAATTTAGACGCATTATGTGATTTAACGAAAGGTGCATTTAAAATAGGTATGCATTATTTATCATATTATATTGAAGATAGTGATTTAGTACGTATTACAGGTTATTTAGTTAAAAAAAGTGAAATGGATAAATATTTTAAGGATGAAGCTGTAATAAAACAAACAACAGCATTAGGAGCCGAAAATTATAAGACTAATAAGCTTCAAAATAGAAAGGTACGTCTTATTTAATGGACGCAAGAATCAATAAAATAATAGATTTTTCAACAGTAGATGGTCCCGGCTTAAGAACTTCAATATTTGTTCAAGGGTGCAATATTCATTGTTTATATTGCCATAATCCAGAAACACAAAGAGTATGTAATAATTGCGCTAAATGCGTATCAACTTGCCCTAAAAATGCACTAAGTATAATTGATAATAAAGTTATTTGGGATGATAAAAAATGTATAAACTGTGATACATGTATTAAGGTTTGCGAAAACTTTTCCTCTCCTAAAATAAAAATAATGAGTGCAAAAGAAGTGTATGATATGATTAAACCTAACTTAGGTTTTATTAGAGGAATTACAATAAGTGGCGGCGAGTGTATGATGAATACCGACTTTATTCTAGAACTATTCACATTAGCTAAGAAAGACAAACTAAATTGTTTACTTGACTCCAATGGATCAGTTTTATTTGAGAAAAATCCAGAAATTACTAAAATTTGTGACGGAGTAATGCTTGATGTTAAAAGTTGGAATGAAGACATCTATCAAAAATTAACAGGTTTTTCAAATTCAAATGTTAAGAAAAACTTGCTATATTTAGCCCAAACTAAAAAATTAGAGGAAATAAGAATAGTTTGTTTAGAAAGTTATGTTGATGCTAAAAACGTAATTAAAGGTATTTATGATACAATAGGAAATTTAAGTTTAGACATTCCTTTAAAACTAATTAAATTTAGAAAATATGGTGTTAGATCTATTTTAGAAAATGTTGATAGTCCGAGTGACATATACATGAATGAATTAAGCAATTATGCTAAAAGTTTAGGATTTAAAAATGTGTTTATTAGATAAATTAAAAGAATATAAAAACATTTGTTATTATATGTCTAGTGGAAATGATTTCTATATAATTTATGAATTATTTCAAAACAATATTGATAGTGATTTAATTATAATGAGTGAAATATATCCAGAAAATTTTTCAAATTTAGATAATATGTTTTCATATTTAAATTATGATTTATCAGACAATGTTGTTCACAATTATAAAATCAATGTTTTAAACATATTTGAATATAAATTGGATTTAAAAATTGATAATAGAACAAGTGATAGAATATCAAAACATAATAATGAAGTTAGACTTTTAAATATTGAATTTATTAAAAATGATATAAGAATAAACAAAGATATATTATTTGTTGTAAGTGAGAACTTAACATTTTCAATTAATTTTCTAATTAAAAATAATATTAGTGTAAATACATTATATATTCATGGCTACAAAGGAAGTAGTCTTACATTAGATTCTATTGTATTACTTTTTGATAAACTTAAGACTAAACTTTATATTACAAATGATATATATTTAGGCTATAAAGAGGATGTAGTAGCAAATTCCGTATTTAGCAAACTAAAAGAATACAAAAAGAAGAGCCTTAAACAAATTCATTATTCTAATTATAATATGACATATTTTAAAGTAATTGATTATAGTCCTTATAAATATAAAATATGTTCTTTAAAAGATTACACATTTTATATTGATGATGAAATTTTTAAAATTGATATAGGAGTTTATAATTCAAGTTTTTTAAATGATACTTATATTAACGGAATTTTATATAAAAAGAATAGTGATAATAATATTATAGGCTTAGATATTATTTTAAAAACGGGCCTTGTTATAGAAAATAGTTATTTAATGTTTAAATCTGGTGATAAACGAGGCTTAAAATATAAACATCTTAAGGCATATGAAAAGAATTATTTGTTAATAAATGATAAATTTTTAACAAATAATGCAAGTATTCCTGCTAGTCTATCACTTATTGACATAAGGGAAAAGTATATTATAAAAGATAAATTTGAAATCAATATTAACGAAGGAGAAATTGTTTTATGATTTATACATGTCTTGATTGTAAATATGAGTTTAGCGTAAATGAAATATCTCATATTCATGCTACTAATTTTATAAATCTAAAAGGATGTCCGATATGTTTGAAAAATTTGGCAGCTAAAAAAGTTTGTCCTAAATGTAATAGTCAAAATTTGAGTCAAAAATTAAGTGCAAAATAGTTGATATTTGTTTTATTAGAATATAAAATAATAAGAAAAAAGGAGTATTTTATGAGTACTATAAGAATACAAGATGATTTATACGAATATGTTAATGGTGATTGGATTAAAAATGCTGTAATTCCCTCAGATAGACCAACTACTGGTGGATTTAGTGATTTAGACCAAGGTGTTGAAAAGACTTTAATGGCTGATTTTAACTCTTTTGCTAAAGGTGAAAAAACTACAAATATTAAAGAGATGAATTATGCCATTCTAATGTATAAAAAATACATTGATGTTCGTAAAAGAAACGCAGACGGAATTAAGCCTATTATTTCGTTACTAGAGAAAGTTAAGAGTATTAAATCAATAGAAGATTTAAATAATAATGCATATGAGCTATCATTATGCGGAGTAGATTTACCATTTAATTATGGTGTAACTGTTGATATGGGTGATGCTACTAAATATTCATTTGTAATAACAGGCCCTCAAACAATTTTACCTGATACAACATATTACGCGTCTGATAACGAAGCTGGTAAACAATTACTTGAAGTTTGGAAAGAACAAGCTAGATTTGCGCTATCTAAAACAGATTTATATAGTGAAGAAATAGAAGAATATATAAATGAAGCTATCAAGTATGACAATTTAGTTGCAAAGTCTGTAAAGTCACTACTTGAATGGTCAGATTATACTAAAAATCATAATCCTTTTAAGTTAGAAGAAGTATCTAATTACTTAAAACCATTTAATTTTAAAGATTTCTTAAATAAGATTTATCCAAATAATGTTCCGCAAATTATTGTATCTTATGATCCTCGTGCAATGAAGGAATTTAATAATTATTTTAATGAATCAACATTTAAAGGATATATTTGTTTAGCTTATATTAATACTATTTTAAAATACTCAACAATATTAAGTGAAGAATTAGTTGAAAATAGTGGCTTATTTAATAGAAAATTAATGGGTGTTGAGTCCACACCAGTGCTTGCTAAACGCGCATATAAACTAGTTTCTAATTTATATAGCGACGTTATAGGTTTATATTACGGCGAAACTTATTTTGGACCTGTTGCTAAAGAAAATATAACTAATCTTGTTAAAAGCATAATTGAAACATATAAACATAGAGTTAAGAATAATGATATATTAGAAAGTGCTACAAAAGAAAAAGCTATCGAGAAGTTAAATACAATCAAAATCAAAATGGGTTATCCTGATTTTGTTCCTGAAGTTTATGCGAAGTTTATAGTAAATGCTGATGATTCCTTATTTGATGCTTATTCTAATATTTTAAAAGAAAAATCAAAAGACGAATTAAACAAGTTATATAAAGAAGTAGATAGATCTGAGTGGGGTATGCCAGGACATATGGTAAATGCTTGCTATAATCCTAGTGCTAATGACATTACATTCCCTGCAGCTATTTTACAAAAACCTTTCTATTCATTAGATCAAACATTCTCTGAAAACTTAGGTGGTATCGGTGTTGTTATAGGACACGAAATAAGTCATGCGTTCGACAATAATGGTGCACAATTTGATAGTTGTGGTAATTTAAAGAATTGGTGGACAGAACGTGATTATCAAAACTTTAAAGAAAAAACTAATGATATGATTAATGAATTTGACGGAATAGAGATATTATCTGGAAAAGTAAATGGTGAGTTATGCGTATCTGAAAATATTGCAGATAACGGTGGAATGGCAGTAGCTATTGAAATTATGCATAATACTAAGGATACTAATTTTGAAGAATTCTTTACATCTTGGGCTAAAATATGGTGTATGAAAGCAAAAGATGAATATACATTGTATTTACTTACAAATGATGTACATGCTCCGGCAAAACTTAGAGCTAATATTCAAGTTAGAAACTTTGAAGAATGGTATCAAACTTTTAATGTTACCAATAACGACAAAATGTATATCGAACCAAGTAAACGTATTATTATTTGGTAAATTAAATAAAATTATAATGGCCTAGGATGTT
>CAVEPF010000032.1:0-2733 GCA_963617645.1 Anaerotignum sp.
ATTTTGTTTTGATATATCTAATATTACTTCTTTTTGCAGGATTCCATGCAGTTTCAAATGTTATTGATTTATAATCATCACTAACATTAAAATTTGACGCATTCCATTTAGTACTCCAATGAGTAACACTCCACTCATACCAATTTATTGCATTATACATAAGATGATTAACAAATTGTCTTTTGCCTAATTTTAATAATTCTTCTTTTTTATTATTAAATTTTTGTAATATAGAATCAATTTCATATTTCTTTAATACAAAATTATTAATTAATAAAGTTCTTTCATTTAATTTATCCATTATATCTTGATAGAGTATGTAATCTATTTTATCTTTCTTTTTCCCAAAGTAAGAAACATAAGGATTTATATGTGTAAGAATTTGATAGTGATAGATTACTTTTTGTTGAAAATTCAATCATTAGTTCTTCTGGCATCTTTATTACTTTATTAAAATCAAATATAGTTTCTTTATAAAATGTTGTGTATTTATCTATTAGTATTTATCCAAATTCGGTTTTTCCAACTATTATTTTATTTTACACAAAATTAAGTATTACAAATACCTCATCTATCGATAGAGAATTAAAACTTGCATATGAACTTCTACACGAATATAGGAACTTTAATGAATGTGCCACTAAAGATAATTGTGAACAATGATTTAATGAAATTATCTTCAAATTTCAATCATCGCATATTATAGAATATATTCCTGCTTGGAAACTACTTTTAAATTGGAAGATGAAATACTAAATTCGTTTATAAGATTAGATGATTATAGAGTATCTAATGGTCCAATGGAACGTGCAAATAGAGATATTAAAACTCTATTTAGAATTTTCTTTGGTTCTTCTAATTTCATAAGAAGGATAAATAGAATTATGTATACAATGAATAATGATTCTTCAATATTATATAATTCAAAGATAGTCACAAATAAGAAAAATGGTAAGGCACGAGGACCTTACCAAAAACACCAATTAATTAAAAATTCAAAAAATTATCTTATGCAAAAATAAGGTACCTTAAAGGGTACCTCATTCATATTATGTTCTCTACGGCGTTGATTTTATAATGCCTTGTTTTTTTCATAATATAACATTCTATAGTCACTTTTACTTGTAGTTGTAATTTTTCCACTATTTGTAACTTCCACAAGGGTAATATTATTAAAATTATTTAAATTTCCATTAGTAACATTAGCAACTGCATCAGCCCAATCAGTGCCAGTACAAGTTACATTTCCTAAATTTTTACATTTTTTGAAACTAAATCCGTTAAAATTACCGCCAACTCGCATTGCTCCAATAATACCAGCACATTTATTAGAACTTGTAATATTAACATTGCTTGTACAATCATTAAGTTCAGCCTCTGTAACATTATACCAACGTCCAATAATTCCAGCTGCTGCATCTTGAGCACTAATTGATCCGCTTGCAGTAATACCATCAAACGCACAATTACCATCTGCATAACCAACTAGAGCTCCTACTGAATCCATATTTACATCTTCATATCTTGAACCATCAATATTTACATTAGTTAATTTAACATTTTTAATTGTAGCGCCATCAACTAACGCAAATAATCCGTAAGTGTAACTTTTCTTATCAATATCATATACAATTCTTGATAATGTAGGAACATATCCTATATTATTTAAATTAGAAATTGTATGATTATTTCCATTAAAAGTACCTTTAAAATAAGATCCTGTTTTTTCTGCATTTGTAGAATTAACTTCCCTTGTACCTTCTCCAATTGGAGTCCATCCATCTTTTAATGTGATGTCTTTTGTAAGTTCAACAGTTTCACCTTCAAAAGTGGCTCCTGCATTTACTGTATCACGGAATGTTTCTAGTTGTTCTAATGAAGAAATAGTTAAGTTTCCACCAACGTTGTTTCCAGTTACACTTCCTTCACCAGATGTTTTTGCAATATATCCATTATTAGTAACAGTTACATTTGATGTTGTAGTCACTTTAAATATAATTCCTGTTTCTTCTACAGTAACATTACCACCATTAACAGTAAGTTCACTACATGACCCTGCAACTGATACTGCACTAGCAGATGTAATGTTTACAGTTTTAGCAAATCCATATAGTTTTACAGCACCATTTGATTTTGTATTAATAGTTAATACGCTTTGATCTCCAGCTGTTCTAATGATGATATCATTTGAAACCTCGCAGTCATATTTAATATTAATGTTTTTGTTTGAACCAACATCAATACCACCACCATTAGTGATAGTAAGTGCATTATTTTCAATAGAATTAGTATTACTCATTATTTTTAAAGCATTTTTAGCATATGCTTTTGTGCTTGTAGATGAAGTAGTAAATCCACTCTTTAAGTAATAACTATATGCTCCATCAAACTTATTCATATCTGATACTGATGATACAAAAGCGAATAAGTTTTCTTTATTGGTACTTATATCTAAATCAGATGGCGCAATTTTATTGTAATCTTCATCAAGTAAGAACATTCTGTTTTGCTTAATGTCGTATACATAATTATAACCATTTGTAGTAGGTGTTAATTTTGAAACATCTAGACCACCTTCTTCTAGTGCTACTACTGCTTCATGAGCAGTATTAAACTTTTCTCCTTCTGTTTCCTCTGCTTGAAGAATAGTGTTCATTTGAGTAGTTAAACTCAAGTCATTTGATACTTTGGCTTTCTTAGTAAAACTTGTGTAACCCACAACTGACACAACAC
>CAVEPF010000033.1:0-480 GCA_963617645.1 Anaerotignum sp.
AATTTAGATGAATATACACGCATTTCTAATGATGTAACAACATACGACGCTTCTAAGATTAAAGAATATTTAAATCAAAAATTTGAAAACAATTTAGAGTTACTTAGTCAAAATAAATTAGAAGATTTGTCAAAAGAATTAACATTAGAGTACATTATAGTAGAATTATTAGGAGAGTAACATGAAGACAAATGAGATAAAGAATAAATTAGAATATGCAAAAAAACATTATATTTTAGCCAAGTTGTCGGATTGTTTTGTAAACAATAATTTTGTTCAATTAGAGTTTAAAGCACTAAATGATGAGCCTTTAATTGTATCAATGCTAAATGAAGAGGACAATGTATTTGAATATAATTCTAGATTTAATTTATATTATGTTAAAGATGAATCACTAGAAAAATATCTAATTAATCAATATGGTCCTTTAAGTGATTATACATACGATGAGGAAATAGATATAATTGAAGAATATTTAGC
>CAVEPF010000033.1:505-10201 GCA_963617645.1 Anaerotignum sp.
GTTATAGAACCATATTATTACTATAATGATAACAAAGAGATATTTTATAAAAATGGCAATATTATTGATATTATTAATACTGATAATTCTGATACTTATATTGAAATTCCAAAACTTGATGATGAAAATTTCGACTTATTTATAAGTGAATATCCTTTTAAAATTGAAAATATAACAAAAGATATTGATGTTCTACCTGAATATTTATTTTATGATAAAACATTTTATAAAACATATTTAGAATATGATGATTTATTTGTATCTAAAACTTCAAGTGTTGTACCTGCAAATTATGATAATCTTTTAGAAAAAAATGCCATTTATGAAACAAAGTATTCTATATTTGTTAAAAGAAATGAATTTTTTAAGTCAATTGAAGATAATAAGGATAAGGTTATTAATGATGTTAATATAAGTAAAGTTTTAGATGATTTCTATCTATACACAAAAGAAGATAACTTATGTTATACAAAAGAAGATATTTATAATTTTTATACATGTGTTGAAGCTTCTGAACTTGTTATTTTAGCAGGAATGTCAGGAACTGGTAAAACAAGATTACCTTTATCTTTTGCTAAATATTTTAATATGAGTGAAGAAAAAGAAACATTACTTTTTGTACCAATTTCGCCATCCTACCTTGAACCAAGTGATGTACTAGGTTTTTTAAATCCAAATACTAATACATACGTTCCAAGCCAAACAGGAATTGTTGAATTTTTAATTCATGCAAGTTTAAATCCTAATAAGATGCATATGATAATTTTTGATGAGATGAATTTATCACAAATAGAATATTGGTTTGCACCATTCTTATCGCTCCTTGAACAAGACCATGACAGTCGTAAACTTGTTTTATATTCATCTAGCTCTACATGCTTAAATAAAAAAGATTATCCATCAAGTATTAAAATTGGTAATAATATAGTATTTGTTGGTACAGTAAATTTAGACGAAACAACTAAAAATATTTCAGATAGACTTAAAGATAGATCATTTATTATTAATTTAAATCAAAGTTCATTCTTATCTTACCAAGAAGAACAAAAAAACAAGAATAAAAATTATAAAAAAATGTATAGAAAAGATTTCTATAATTTTACCCATCGTTTAGATCATACTTTTAATTATATTGAAAATTTAGATTCTAAAATTCTATCATTTTTAGATTGTGTTCATAATTTATTAAATTCATGTGATAGACAAAAAGGTATTTCATTTAGAACTGTAAAAAATATTTCACAGTACATGTATTTTAAACCAAATGATATGCCAAGTGACATTGCATTAGACCTAGTATTTAAACAAACAGTAATGAAGAAAATTAACGGGTCAAGTGATTTTTTAGATGAAATATTAGGCGTTAATGATAATTCTAATTCTATAATTAAAATTCTTGATGCATATAGCGAATTAAGTGACTTCAAACAAACACGAAATGAAATAGAATACAAAATAAAAGAATTAAAGAAGTATGGTTATGCAGAGTAATTCACAATTTTCAATTGATACTATTATCGTTACATCGTATATTAAAGATAAACCAGATCCTCATAAATATTTTATACATAACTTAATTGGTGACCAATTTACATTTAATGAATTTGAAACTATAGAAATTGAGATTGATTCTGATCAATACGAGGTTAATCTAGATTGCCAAGCTTATTATAAAGATAATGAGTTATTTAAAACTCCTAACATGAATTTAAAATTAGAAAATAAAGTTAAATATACTATATCACGTCTTGGCGATTTTGATATCGGATATAATCCTGGTAAATATAACGTACATTTTAAAAACAAATCAGGTTATGAATTTGATGTACCTTTTTTTGTAGAATCTAGTTTTAAAGATGAATTTTCGATAAAAGATATAAAAAAGTATATAGAAAAACGTATAGAGGGTATATCTTTAGATTTTAATAAAAAATCATTTAAAAATTCATCTGATACTAATAATGTATTTTTTGTTTTAGATGTATTAGCACATTTTGCAAAAGAATTTGAAAGAACTTGTTCAAATATTTCCTCAAAATTTGTCTATTCGTTAGAAAATAAAACTGTTAAAGATAAATATGAAGGTAAACAAAATTTTGCATCGATTAAGAAAAATTTAATGTCAAGTAATATCTATTCTGTCAAAAAAGTATTAAACGTAACTTCTTGTGCTGTCTTTAAATTATATTTACTTAAAATTAAGAATATATTAGGCAACATTGATATTGATTTAGAGACTAAAATTAATAGTATTCATACTCAACTTCTACTTAAACAAGATAATATTACAAACTTAAATGACAAATTAAATCAAATAGATGTTAAAAAAGATTTGCGACGCACGCATAAAATAAACAATATTAAATCATTAGATAAAGAGATTAAAACTTTAGATAATGAAGTTAATAAATATCAAGTTTGGTATAATGCTTATAATAAATTTATGCAAACTATAACAAGATACTTAAGTTTAGATATTGTAAGAGAAACTAATATAAAAGATATTAATTATAATGAAGTAACAAATGATAAAGATTTATCTTTTATAAGAGAACTAATAAATCTTTTAACATTTAAGACATCAAAAATTTCATTACCACAAAACTTTTATTATGAAGAGAAGAAAAGTAGTTTATTATTTGAAACCTATGGTTTAATTATTATTTATGATGTTTTGACAAGTCTAGGCTATATTACAAATGACCTAAATTTTAGAGGAGATATTTTATCCGATTCTAAATATGTTTTTGAAAAAGGAAATAAGAAAGTCATTTTAACTTATGACCACTATTGTTCTTACTATAAAAATGCAAGTGTAGGCGAGATTGTTAGTATTAATTCTCATCATAATAAACCAGACTATACATTAACATTTTATGAGAACGATAAAGTAAAAAATATTGTTATAATTGAAATGAAGTATAGGAGTTTAGAACGAATTTTCGCAAACGAAGAAAATGATACAAAAATTGACCAAACAATTAATGATTACTATCAATTAGCTTATTTTGATAATATTAATAAAAATCCTCTTCGTATTGTAAATAATGTTGTTTTAATTTATCCTTCATTAAACGAAGGATATTTAGAAAGAAGTTTTGCAAGTATTTTAGGGTTTAATCCTAAATTAGAAACAAATGAAAACTCAAACTTTGAAGTATTACAAGAAATTTTAAACAAATAACGTATAAGATACAAGTTAGAAATGGAGGTTATTATGAATAAAACATATATGTGTATTGATTTGAAATCTTTTTATGCATCCGTCGAATGTGTATATAGAAATCTAGATCCACTTTGTACTAATTTAGTAGTAGCCGATATTTCACGAACTGAAAAAACTATTTGTCTTGCTGTAACTCCGTCCCTTAAAGAATATGGAATTCCTTCTAGAGCTAGACTTTTTGAGGTAGTAGAGGCTGTAAAAAAGATAAATGATGAAAGACTTAAAAAGAATAACTATAAAAGTTTCTCGGGAAAATCTTATGATAAATATGAGTTGATGATTCATAAAGATTTAGCTTTAGATTATATAATAGCTACGCCGCAAATGGCTAAATATATTGAGGTATCTAGTGAGGTCTATAAAATATTTTTAAATTATTTTGCAAGTGAAGATATTCATGTATATTCTATTGATGAATCATTTATTGATGTTACTAGTTATTTAAAAATGTATGGCAACGATGTATTTGCATTAGCTAGAAATATTGTAAAAGACATATTGCATACAACAGGAGTAACTGCGACTTGTGGTATTGGGGATAACATGTATTTAGCAAAGATTGCCATGGATATTGTAGCTAAAAAAGAAAAACCTGATCAAAATGGATGTCGTATTGCATATTTAAATGAAAAACTCTATAAAGAAAAACTTTGGTCTCATAAACCAATAACTGATTTTTGGCGTGTTGGACAAGGCATTGCAAGAAGGCTTGAAAACTTAGGTGTACAAACTATGGGTGAACTTGCAAGACTTTCTTTAAAAGATGAAGATATATTATTCAAAGAATTTGGAATTAATGCAGAAATTCTAATTGATCACGCATGGGGGATTGAAAGCGTTAGTATTAAAGATGTAAAACAATATAAACCTGTTTCTAAATCTAATACGGTAGGTCAAGTATTACATGAACCATATGACTATAAAAGAGGGCGTATAGTTATTAAAGAAATGGCTGAAGAATTAGCTACAAAATTGTTTGAAAAGAATATTTATACAAAAAATATATCTATAGCATTAGGATATGATATATCATCAACTCTTAGATATGATGGGGAGATTGATGTTGATTATTTAGGTAGAGCTGTTCCTAAAGGCGTTCATATGGGTTTAAAATTTAAAGATTATACAAATTCAGCTGTAATATTTGTTAAAGCGTGCGAACTATTATTTGATTATATTATGGATAGATCAATTAAGGTTAGAAGAATGAATGTATTTGCAAGTGACACAAAAACTAAAGAAGAACTTTCTAGTAAACCAAAATTTTGTCAACTTGATATATTCACAGATGTTGAGACACAAATGAAATTGTCTAGTGAATATGAAGCGTTTTCAAAAAAAGAAGATAATGTAAGAAGAGCTGTATTAGGACTTAAAAATAAATATGGGAAAAATAGTGTAGTAAAAGCTTCTGATTTAGTTGAAGGAGCTACACAAATTGAACGTAATAGTCAAATTGGAGGACATAAAGCATAATGGGTGAATATGATGACATTATAAATTTAAGTCGTCCTAAGTCGAAAAAATTAAAAATGGATTTAATTCAAAGAGCCAATATTTTTAATCCTTTTGCGGCACTTGAAGGCTTTGCGGGCGCAATCAACGAATCAGGCAGAGTAGTAGAGAAAAAAGAAGATCTAACTGAAGATAAAATTGCTGATTTAAATAACAAATTAAATTATATTTCGTGCAATAAAAATGTTAAAGCTACGATAACTTATTTTTTAAAAGATAAATATAAAGAGGGCGGAGTGTATAAAACAGTTATTGGAACTATTACTAAATTTAATTTAAACGATGCGTTTATTATAATTGAAAATGAGAAAATCAAATTCGAAGATTTAGTTGAAATTATTACTTAAATGAATTTTAATAAAAATGAATGTTACTAATTGACTAAATTGTTAAGATTTTATAAGATAGTTAGTGCGAAAAAGCGTTAAAGGGCGGTGATGTTGTGAGAACACCTAATGTTAAAAATGTAGTTGGTGAAAAGAAAATATGGGAACTTTGTATTGAGTTTATATCAACTATTGATAGAAATTTAGTAGAGTATAACTTAGTATTAGCTTATATCGTTTATTTAATCTCTAAAGAAAGAAGATTAAGTGAAGGAAATATAAAAAAGATGGTATTTATATCTTGTTTTCATGATATCGGCCGCTTAAATGCTAAAGAGAGAAATTCTACAAATGAAATTGAAACATATTTGTTTTTAAAATATTTTTCACCAATGAAAAATTTTGCAAAAGTTGTTTTAAAAGATGAATCAAATGATTATTCTAATATCTTTCATTTTGCAAAAAAATATACTACACTTCTTATAGAACAAAATAATCCCTACGATGCGTTTAATGCAATAGATAAAAGAGATTTTGATATTAAAGTTTATAAGACTCTTGAAAAAGTTCTTAAAAAATTTGATTTAAAAGAAGAACTAAATAGTATGCATTATAAATGCGTTATTTATTCACTAATTCAAAAGTCAATTTATAAACGCAATGAAAATGCCAAGCTTATCACAATGTTATCAAGTTTATTTGAAATGTATTCAAAACAAACATTGTTCCACTCAAAATCTTGTGCTCAAATCGCTTATTTTATTGCAAAAAAAATCAAGCGTCCAACACTTGATACTAAAAAAATATATGTGGCAGGTTTAATTCATGATTTAGGTAAGGTAAGAGTACCTAAAACAATTCTTGAAAAGGATTCTAAATTAACAGATGAAGAATATGTTGAAATGAAAAAACATGTTATTTATACTAGAAAACTATTAAGACACATTATAGATTTTGATATTATAGAACTTGCATGTAGGCACCATGAAAAAATTAATGGTACTGGTTACCCTATGCACCTAGATAGAGATCATATGACACTTAATCAAAAAATTATCCAAGTTGCTGATATTGTGTCAGCTTTAACGGGAAAAAGATCCTACAAGAGTGCTTGGTCTGCTGATGATGTAATTAAAGAATTAACTTATATACAAAATCATGACTTAATTGATAAAGATGTTTACAATATTGTTGTTAAGTATAAGAAACAAATTATGAAAATTACTGATACAACTCAACAAACAGCTGAAAATATTTTTGCTAAAATTGAAACTGAACGTATACGCTTAGTAAAGGAAGCTTAATATGATTTATTTAGATTATAGTGCTAATTATCCTGTTAAAAAAGAAGTACTTGAATATTTAACTAGTGTTGAAATTAATAATATAGGAAACGCAAATTCTATACATTCACTTGGAATTAAGAGCCATGAAACGTTAGATAAAATTGATAATCATATTAAAGAAATGCTTGACTTGGGTGATAGTCAAGAGATTGTTTATACTTCTAGTGCTACCGAATCAAATAACCTTGCAATTAAAGGGATTGCGCATGCATATAGCGGATTTGGTAAACATATTCTTGTATCTCCTTATGAGCATACAAGTGTAAATGGTGCTTTAGCAACTCTTAAAGATAAAGGATATGAAATTGAATTTTTAAAACTTGATACGCAGGGTCATATTGATTTAGTTGAATTAGAAAAATCAATTAGAAATGATACAATTTTAGTTATTACAATATTTGTTGAATCTGAAACAGGTTTAATAAATGATGTTAATAAGATAAATGAAATAGTAAAAAAACATAAAAATTGTCATCATTTAGTTGATGTAACACAAGGTATCCTAAAAGAAGATATAAATTTAAAAGAATTTGAACTTGTTTCTTTTACTCCACATAAATTTGGTGGTTTAACTGGAACTGGTGTTTTAATAAAAAATAAATCTACAATTCTAACACCACTTATTAGTGGAGGAAAATCTAATTCTATTTATAGATCTGGCTCAATTCCTTTAGGACTTATAGCAAGTATTGAAAAATCTATTGAATTGGCTTTACTAGACAAAGAAAAGTCTAATCAATATGTTAAAAACTTGCATAATTATTTGATTTGTAATTTAGAAAAGTTAAAAAATGTAAGTATAAATTTAAATGAATTTCCTTATATTTTAAATATATCGGTAAAAAACGTAAAAGCTAGCACTATGTGTGCTTATTTAGATAAAGAAGGAATATGTGTTTCTCAAAAGAGCGCATGTTCAATTACTAATACACCATCAAAAACAATTATGGCTTTATATAATGATAAAGCTAGAGCTTTATCAAGCTTTAGAATTTCATTGTCAGAATTAACAACTAAAGAAGAAATCGATATTTTAGTTGATAAAATTAGGAGTTTTAAATGAGTAAAAGAGAATTAACTAGAAAACAAATTATCGAAAGATCAATTATAACTACTTATCGTCCTAAATTATGGGCTCCGTTTATTAGTGCTATAAAAGAATATAATCTTATTAATAAAGGGGATTCAATCTGTTGTTGTATTTCTGGTGGTAAGGATTCAATGTTAATGGCTAAATTGTTCATGGAATTACAAAAACATTCAGATTTTGAGTTTGATGTTAAGTATTTAGTTATGAACCCAGGATATAATGAAATTAACTTACAAAAAATCAAAAACAATTTAGAAATATTAGGAATTCCTGCTGTTATTGAAAATACAGATATTTTTGAAATAGCTAATAACACTGATAAAAGCCCTTGTTATTTATGTGCAAGAATGCGTAGAGGTGCTCTATATAAACTAGCTCAAAATATGGGTTGTAATAAGATAGCTTTAGGACACCATAAAGATGACGCAATGGAAACATTTATGATGTCTATATTAAATAATGGATCTGTTCAAACAATGTTACCAAAACTTCATTCTCAAAATTATGGTGGTATGGAAGTAATAAGACCGATGTATCAAATAAGAGAAAAAGACATTATAACTTGGAAAAATCAAAATGATCTTGAATTTATCCAATGTGCATGTCGTTTTACTGAAAACTGTGCTATTTGTGATAATGGTGGCGGTGGTTCTAAGAGACTTGAAACTAAATATTTAATTCATAATCTAGAAAAAGAAAATCCACTTATTGCAAAAAATATTTTCAAAGCTATGTCTAATATTAAATTAGATATGATGTTAGGATATAAAGAAAATGGCGTTTATCATTCATTCTTAGATAATTATGATGATGCAAGTATAGATGAAGACTAGTAATACTGGTCTTTTTTTATATTATATATATTGCTAAAATTGATAATATAAACATTTTTAGCCTTATTTCTTCGTTTTATGTTAAAAATTACATTTTACGAATTCGTTTTATGTTATTATTTACATTTTACGAAAAAAATGTATAATTAAGTTGGGTGATAATATGGTACAAATTGACTTCAAAAGAAAAATATATAATGATTTAATAAAATGGAATAATAATCCTGAAAAAGTTCCATTAATTGTTGATGGATTAAGACAAATTGGAAAAAGTTATATAGTAAATAAATTTGCGCATGAGTTTTATCAAAATGTAATATTATTTGATTTTAGACATAGAAAAGAATTGCGAAGTATTTTTGATGGTAATTTAGATGTTGACACAATTTTAGAAAAAGCTTCACCATATTTTCCAAATAGTTCTTTTACTCCATATAAAACGATATTGATATTTGAAGAAATTGGAGATTGTCCACTTGCAAGAACTAGTTTAAAGAGTTTTGCGCAAGATAAACGTTACGCTGTAATTTGTACGGGTTCTTTACTTGGTGTTCTTAATTTTAGAAGAAATAGAAAAATAGATATCCCTACTGGATATGAACAAATTATTCATATGACTTCTATGGATTTTGAGGAATTTTTACTTGCGCAAGGGTTAAAAGAAGAAAACATTGAAACATTAAAAAAATATATTAAAGAAGAAAAACAAATTCCTGATGCACTAGCTAATTATTATAAAGAAATGCTTAAAAGATATGTTGTAATAGGTGGGCTTCCTGGCTCTGTATTAAAATATATTCAATCAAATAATTTTATTGAATCTAGAAATTATTTAAAAGGATTAATTCAAGATTATAGAGCTGATTTTGGAAGATTTATCAATGACGATAATCAAGAAGTTGTTGACTACAATTTACAAACTAAGTTAAATCGAGTTTTTGATTCGATTCCTAGTCAACTAGCAAGAGAGTCTGAAACTCTTAAATTTAAGTATTCTGATGTAAAAAAAGGTGGAAGAGCTCATGAATTTGAGGATGCTTTCGACTGGCTTGATAAAGCTGGTTTAGTACTTAGATGTTTTAATACGAAAGCTATAGAAAAACCACTTGAGGCTAATATAGATAGAACGTACTTTAAGGCTTTTGTTTCAGATATAGGACTTTTAATGGCCATGTATCCTTTAGAAACAACACAAAGTTTTTTAACAGACACTCTAGATTCAAGAAAAGGTGCGATTTTTGAAAATTTATGTGCTACGATGATTAATAAATGTGATTTTCCGTTGTACTATTTTTCTAATGGTAAAGACCATCTTGAAATTGATTTTTTAATTGAGGATATAGATGGCATTATTCTAATT
>CAVEPF010000034.1:0-11352 GCA_963617645.1 Anaerotignum sp.
CATAAATATTTACTTTGATATTAACACAACCTTCAATATCATATTCTGATAAATATTTATTTAAATCATATAATTCAATTGTTCCTGATGAGTAATAGTACCAAGAATTTCCATATTGAACTACACTATTAACTAAAGGAATAAATGATAATAATGTATCTTCACCGTTAATATCAGCATATACTTCAACTAAAGAGATATCAGAATTTGTCATATAATATCCTAATTCTATTATTTCACTTGAATTACTCAATTCTTCAACATAGATACTCCATGTATATTTTTCAACAACAGTTCCGCACTCAGTACATGTATAATGGTTATCTTCTTCTGAGTATTTAAAGCTATGTCCTTTTGGCTCAATATAATAGAATTTTTCTTCACAATTACATCTTTCAATTCCTACTTGTGTACATGTAGAATCTTGCTCAATATGATAGAAATGGTGTTTATATGAATTTGTATTTAAAAGTTTACCATCTTCGTATTCATTTTCATATTGAATGCAATTGTTAACATCGTATTCACATATATATTCTCTACCCCCAGTAACATTTCCTTCACTATCATAATCAGTTACTATTATTTTTGAAACCAATTGTTCATCTTCAATAATTGTATATTCATATTGAGTCAAAGTTACATATTCAAGTTCACCTTTAAAGTAACTAGACGACTTAGATGATATCCTATTACCATTTTCATATAAATCTTCATGAATTTCATAAGTTCCAGCATAATTATTATTATATTTTATTTCTTTACGGGTTTTAAGTTCACCATTTTCATAAATACATTCTTGAGTGTCAAAAATCTTATTATTTTCATCATAATCTGTAGAATAATATGATACTTGAACACCATCTAAATATTTTGTAATAGTTTCATTACCTACATGATTACATATAGAACAAATTTTTTTAGATACATGAACTTCATATCCATCTTCAGAATACTCACTAGATATATATTCATATGTATGAGAGACTGTAGTTCTAATATCTTCATACTCATAAACTGTTGCACCATCATATATAAATTTTCGATTCAATGTAGTAATAATATTGCAGCCTTCTAGAGTTGTTTCAATTGTATCTTCAACAATAAAATCACCATTTGCAAAAATTATTGTTCCACCTGTTTCATAGTTATAATCAATCTTAATTCCGTTTTCTATACCCCAGCATATATAATCATATTTTTCGTGACATACGCTACATTCTTCATATGAAACGCTTAAATCAACACCATATTTGTCAAAATATTCATTATGATAATTATAATCATGTCCATACTTAGCATAATATGTTAAAACTTCTTCTTCACCACATATTGTGCATACTTTAACAAAGTCAAGTCCATCTTCACATGTTGTTGAACCTTCATGTAATCTATATTTATACTTATATTGATGTTCATATCTTGTTTCATTTAGATATGTTTCATTGCATTTCACGCAAGTTAAATATACATTAACACCATGTTCACAATTTTTAGAATCAGTTAAAAATTCATAAGTTTCAGATTCATAGTCTCCTTTATGTCCGTAATAACCATAACGAGTACAAGAATATCCACAATCTGTACATGCATATTTTCTGTATGTTAAAGTATTACAATCAGATGAAGAACCTTTAGTTTCAACTAAAATATAGTTATGATGTGTACAAGTGTTACCATCATATTTTTCAAATTGTTGTGTCTTGCTATTATACAACAATTCAACATAACTCTTATCAAAACCAGAACCCCAGTTTTCTGTATTAGTTTCTATAAGCACACCATTTTTATACAATTCATGAACTCGTTCACTATAACCTTCGTTTTCGGCCCAATCTTTACTAACCAAATCAAATATATAGTAATTATTACAATCACTTTCAATATCTTGAAGACTTAAATCATCTAAGTTAAAACGCCATCTATTAGTGTCTTTAGTGTAGTGAACATACTTATATAAATCACCATTTAATTCTTCTGTATAAATTGTTTTTTCACTTGTATCAGTAGTTTCTAAGATAAATCCAGTTAATTCATGATTATCATTATAAATTAATTCATATCCAGAGTTTTCTAAGGCTCTAGCAATATCAACATTATATAAAGCTTTCACTTCATAATAAACGTCGTCACTATAATCGATAGCACCATCAAATGAAATATTAAAATCAGCTTTTACACTTCCGTTATTTATATCACCGTTAAGCGATACATCAGCATTTAACATCTCAAATTCATTATTTGTATTAATTCTAAGACTATTTGAATTTAGGATATCCATAAAACATGTATCAAAATATTTAAATTCATCACTATCTTTAGTTATACCAAATAAATCTAATATGTTACTATCTTTAATTTGATTTAAAGTTGATAATGTTTCTTCTTGATAAGTAGCTAAATCCATATCAAAGTATGATTTAACAAATTCAAATAAATTTTGATTAGAAATTGCTAGACTTGTTAAATAACCAATAAGTGTATTATCTAAATTACCTAGAATTTGATTTAAAACAGCCTCAAAATTAGAGCCATCTTGCATTGGAACTAATTCATTTAATAAACTTACTAATTCTTCTAAAGTAATTCCTTGTTTTTTAATGAAATCAAGTACATCGCCTACTGTTTTTTGATTTAATTTCTCAACAAAATTTAGTAAACCATCATAGAATCCATCTTTAATTAAATAATCAATAGTATTACTAATTGTATGATTTAATGAATAAGAATATATATCTTTAATATAATTATTATTTAAAGTTATTACATAACCATAATCATTTTTAGTAACGCTAAATAAATTATTTAAAATTTTAGCTTTAATAGAAGTAATAGTAGAATTATTAGAATTATAGATTTTACTAACTAATTCATAAATCTTGCTAATTTTATTTTCATCAAGCATTTGAAGAATAGAATCTAAATTTGGTATACCAAATAATTCATGGATATCCCCCATAGTATAAGTATAATAGAAGTCCCATTTATTCCATGATTCTGAGTAATTTAAATTCAATTTAGATGTATCAAAAGTACTATACATGCCATATTTTACATATACAATATCATCTTTAATAACAGCAATATTTGGTTTCTGTGCATGTGTCCAACCATTTGATGAATAGTTATAATAATCCAATGACATGTATCCATCAATTTTATTATTGTTATTTAATTTTAATGTAATATACATGTTTTCATATATTTCATTATCATTATATTCCCACTTATCACAAGTAAAAGTAATTGTCTTATTATTAATAAGTGTATTAAAGAAATTATTTAACTGCGACTCTGAAATAATGGCCTCACCACAAGTCTCACAAATAACACTACCTGTATGACCATATTTCTTAACAATATTTGTCTTTTCTTCATAACCACAAATAGAACAAACTTTTAAATCATATCCGTCGTTTTTACAGCTAGCATCTACGTGACTTTCTGTAAACTCGTGATTGCAGCCATCTTTACAAACAGTACAAATTCCATTTTCATCATATGTATGTTTTCCTGTGGCAGCTTGACCTAAAGCACCGCACTCAGTACATGTTTGACCTTTTCCACAAGTAGGTTCATCTATATCCCATGTGTGTCTTGCATTTACAACATCTGTCTTATATGAATCTTCACAAACTCTACACTTATGTAATGTATAACCTTCAGTTGTACAAGTAGGTGAAACAATAATTTCAACATATTTATGTCCTAATGCATCTTTATAAGAATCACGAATAGTATCACCACAATCTTTACATGTATGAATTGTGTAACCTTCGCTTGTACATGTAGGAGAAACTACAGTATCAGCGTAGTTATGATTTAAATTAGCTGTAGTTACAGAATATGTAGCACCGCAATCTTTACACTTGTAATCAATGTGACCTGAATGTGTGCATGTAACCTCAACATATGTATCACTTACAATTTCAAAATTATGATCTTTTTGAGAAATATAAGTTTCCTCTCTATAATCACAATCATCACAAGTAACTATTTGATATCCACTACTTGTACATGTAGCTTCTTTAATTTCTTTATGGTATTTATGACCTAAAGCCTTTATAACTTGATGATCAACATCACCACAATATCTACATACATAATTCTTGTAACCACTTATTGTGCATGTAGAATCTAAAGAACTTCCTAGTACATAATCATGGCCATATAATTCACATTTCTCAGTGTCAGTTAATCTTCTAACAGTATAATAAGAGAAATGTGTAGTTTCAAATTCAACATAACCATTTACATAAGTAGCCGAGATTGTTTCACAATTGCCTTCACTATCAATATACCAAATAGCTATATCATTTGGTGTTTCGTTTTCTTTCAATGTATAAGGAATTCTAACAGTAACACTGCCATCAAAATAAACCTTGTTGTTATCAGTATCATCTAAATTAAAATCATAGATTGTATTATCACCAATTTGCTTTATTACTTCGTCAGATAAAGATAAATCATCCTTACTTGTTTCACTAATTGAAATATTTACATTATCATGTAAACTAGCTAAAGCTTCATCACTTAATGAAATTGACCCGCCTTCTAATTCAATGTTTTGATTTGTACTTAAATCATCTTTAGAAACAGTTGCACTAGTTTGGTTCTTATAACTTAAAACTGTCTTAGTGTGTTCACAATATGAACATTTATAAGTTTCAACATTATCAACAATTCCTAGTGATACATAATCATGAGCAGAATCACTCATTGGGATAGTCTTTGATTCAGTTTTTAGATGACATACACTACATTCATACTCGATTAAACCATCACTCTTGCATGTTGCAAGTGTAACATTTGCGACAAAATCATGATTATAAACAGTTTCTTTCTTATCTATTGTAGCGTGACATTCACTACATTCTGCAGTGTAGAACTTATAACTAATACAAGCATTTGTAGGATCATATTCAACTCTACCTGAATCAACAAAGTCAGAATATGTATGATCTAATTTTTGTATAGTAACAGTATCAATAACTTCATTACAATATTCACAAGTATAAGTAATTAAACCTTCACTTGTGCAAGTTGCATCCGTAACAGTTTGAATAAGTTTATGATTAGACTTTATTTCTCCTACTACATGACATACACTACAAACCTTATCTGCTTCGCATTCATGACCATCACGTGTCCATGTATGACCTAGAGCAGAAACTATTGTAACATTTTCATAATCACAGTTTTTACAAACAGCTTTTACATATCCTTCTTCAGTACATGTGGCAGCTTTTTCAGTATGAACTAAATCGTGATTTAACTTTGCAACACTTGTATAAAATTTAAATGTTTTTTCTCCTTCAACACCTAATTTTTCAAGTGTAATTTCATATTCATATCTTCCATCACTTGTACAAGTTGCTTCAATACTATTACTTGTTTTAGTATATAAATTAGAAGTTAATGCAGGTAAAACAACAGTTTCTGATTTATCTAAAGCTTCACAATTGCTTGTAAGTAATCCTTCACTAGTTAATGTAGGTGCAGTAGCAACTTCGTAATCTTTAAAGCTATGAACATGTCCTTCTTTTAATGCAGGAACAACTTCACTAACCTTATCATTACATCTATTACATACCTTTTCTTTTAAACCAGTATTTTCCCACGTTGGTTCAACAGTAACAACGTATGCACCGTAATCATGGCCTAATTTAGTGGTAATATCTCTGTTTTCGCTTAGCCCGCAAGAACATGTATAAACAGTATATCCATCTTCTAAACAGGTAGCTTCTACAGTATTACCTTTAACGTAGTTATGTTTGTGAGTTTCAGTACTACTTGAACTTGGCGTACTTGGACTAGAACTTGGTTCACTTGAAGGTGTACTTGGTTCTTCGCTTGGTGTACTAGGTTCTTCTCTGCATGCTGTAAGTAGCACTAAAAACGGAACAAACATAAACACTAAAAATATTAAACGTTTCTTCATTTCTTTTCCTCCTCTTTAATATCACACTTATATTATATATATATATATTCAAATTGCAAGTTGACTAGTGTCTAAAACCTAGAATATCTTTAAAATTTTAAACATTGATACATCATATGTGTTTAGTTATTGAATTTTATACAAATCCTGTATTGCATAAGAATTTATAATAAGTTGATTTTTTTACTAAACATAATAAATAAAAAAGTTTAGATAAATTTTAAATTCAATCTAAACTTTTAATTATTAATATTTAATTTTATTATATAGAACTAATAGGTAAAATAAATGTTCCATCACTAATAACTGATATTTTAAGAGCTGTACATATAATAGCATTTTTACCTTTTATATATTTTGTGTTACAAAGTTTTTTAAATCCTTTAGTTACACTCGCATTAAATGCTTGTCCTGATTTTATTTCAATAGATGATAAAGTACCATCTTTTAATAATACTAAATCTATCTCGTTTTGATCAGTATCTCTATAATAATATAACTCTTGCATAATACCAGAATTAATATAAGTTTTCCTAATTTCATTAATTATAAAAGTTTCAAAGAATCTTCCTTTTAAAAAACTTTTTTGTAAAGTTAATGCACTATCAATACCACACAAATAAGCAGCTAAACCTGTATCAAAGAAATACATTTTAGGTCTTTTAACAACCCTTTTAACAATTGATTCTTCATTATATGGTTCAACTAAATAAATAATTCCTGTTTTATTTAATACCGAAATCCATGATTTAATCGTATTAGTAGAAACTCCAATTTGCTTAGCATAATTATCGTATACAAGTTCTTCACCTGTATTTGATGCTAAAATCTTCAAAAAATTTATAAATTTAATTTCATCATTTACAGAAATCATTTCTTTTAAATCTTTTTCCAAATAGGTTGTTAAATATGATGAATAAAATAATTGTGATTTCATTTCTAAATCATCATATAAAACCGGAAAAAAACCTCTAACAATATATTTAAAAGCTTGTTCTTCATCAATCGAATAATCGTTAGCTCTTGAAATAATATTATTTATATCAATACTGAATTCAAAATTTTTCCTATTATAAATTTCTGATAACGATAACGTACTCATATCAAGAATCGCAACTCTTCCTGACAGAGACTCTTTAGATTCATCTAACAGTTTTTGTCTTTGTGAACCAGATAAAATAAACATCCCGTTAGTTTCTTTATTACCAATTTTTAATCTAGATTCATTTACTATTTTTTCAAGAACTGGAAATAAATTAGGGGCTTTTTGTACTTCGTCAATTATAAGAGGTGTTTTATGTATACTTAAAAATGTATCCGGATCCGTTTTAGCTAAAGATAATTCAAGTGAATCATCTAATGATACATACGTATAACCTTTAGATATAAAACTATTATATAACAACGTAGACTTACCTATTTGTCTTGGACCCGTAAGTAACGTAATTGGATAATGTTTAATTGTATCATTTATTGTCTCTTCTATTGATCTTTTAATCATCGTATCACCTAACATTCATTAATCGTTAAGGTATTTTAACATTATTTCTTAAATTTTGCAATCTAAACTTCATATTTTATGCAATGCGATTGCAAATTTTACGAAACTTTCAAAAAAATAAAACAAACGAAATATTAAAATTATTCTAATTTTTCAAATATTAACTTTAAATAATTATAACAATATTGATACTTATCAAGACTATAATGTATATTTGCTGCTAGATTAACCTTAATTTGAACTTCACTAGGATAAATCATAAGATAAAGCCCATGAGTTAACATAAACATAGCATCAATAATAGTTCTTATATCTTTTTTATCAACATTTGAATAAGTTTCATAAATTGTATCTTTAAATGCATTAAAATGTTCTGTAAAATTCGAATTAAAACTATTAAAGCTACAGTATTGAATGAAGAATCCTCAAAAACATTGATTAAAGAGTGGATAAATAAAATCTAGTTAATTTATTACCAATGGTTTATAAGACTTATTATATCCAAATATATTAGTTGTTAACATTTTATAATTTTGTCCTTTTCCAACATTTTAAAATCAAACTGCGTAAATAAGTCTTTCAACCTGATATCAAAAAAATATCCACTTACTTTTAGCGGATATTTTTAATATTTAATCATATATTTAATGCAATATATAAGATTATATTTACAACTTAAATAATACCTATTTAGAAATAGCTAATTTATAATAATTACCAAAATCAGCTAATGCATCTATTATAGGTAACATTTTCTCACCCAATTTTGTAAGTCTATAATCTACTCTAAGAGGCATTTCATGATAATCATGTCTTTCTACTAGACCATCATTTATCATTTGTCTCAAACTATCAGTTAAAACTTTTTGACTTATTCCATCTAAATCTCTTTGCAATTCATTAAATCTCCAAGGACGTACTCTAAGATTTCTTATAATTAACAATTTCCATTTACCGCCAACAAGTTCCACAGCTGTAGCCACGGGGCAGATTGGTAATTCATCTTTAGCTTTCATATTAGTCACCTCTATTAATTTATATTTTAACACATTCATTTTTGAATGCATAGTTATAAAAAAGTGCGTACTTTTTTTAGAATGTATAATAGACTATACTATGTGTGTAATAAAGGAGATAATTAATATGTCAAATTACACAAAAACAACAATTAAAAATGAAGGTAGAGTAGAACTTCATGATTTACTTTCTCTTACAGGAGCTGAAATTAGTATCAACAATCTTCCTAAAGGAGCTAGTGTACCTTTTGTGCATTCACACAAAACAAACGAAGAAGTTTATGGTATTTTATCTGGTTCTGGTAAGTTTATTATTGACGGAGATGAGATTTCACTTAATACAGGAGACTGGTTAAGAATTTCACCAAATGCTAAACGTCAATTCTTTGCATCAAATGATGAAGGAATTTCATATATTTGCATGCAAACTAAGGAAAATTCTTTAGAAGGTTTTACTGCAAGTGATGCAATAATATACTAATATCGCGTCATAAAAATTTCCACATTGGTATTTTTAATACTAATGTGGATTTTTTAATGATAAAATATCAAATTTTTTAAATATTTTAATATATTCATAACAACAAAATATTAAATTAAAATATCTTATAAAATTTCCCAATAGCCATTCTTTCTAGAACCTATTCTCTTTATCATTGATTGTTTCATCAATGAATCTAAATGTCTATAAACAGTTATCTCAGATTTATTAGTAATCTTAGTTAATTCAGGTATAGTTAAATATTTATTATCTTTTATATTAACTAAAATTTCTTTATCTAAAGGATTTATCTTATCATTTATCTTATCATTTTTAAATCTTAATGATAAGATAAAATCGATTCTATTCAAAAATTTCTATATGTATCAAATCTTTTAAACTTAAAACACAAATTAATTTAATAAGCGAAGGTATTACTTTAGATAAAGTCTCAGATATTGCAGTCATTCCATTTTGAGATTTAGCTACAAAGTAACTATCTACAATGTTTTAAAGTCAATTAATAATAATTGATATTATTAAAAGTAAAGATATCTTAAATATTAAATTTAAATGTTATTTTGTTTCATATATAATTCATTCATAAAACCACATCTTTTGTATAAATTGCATAAGAAGTCGTGAAAAGTTTAAATGAAAACTCTCCATAAATTTTCTAATGATATTTTAACACTACTATATTAATAGCATCAAATGAATAATCATTTGCAAAAATTAACACTTAAAATTAATCACTTATTATATCCATCTCTTTTATTTCTTACACCTTTTTGTACCGAGTTTTTGAGTAAACTTACACCTTTTTGTAGGGAGTTTGTTGTTTTTGCCTCTAAAAATGCTTTATTTATATAAAAAAACATAACTAAAAATTTAGTTATGCTATAAATATTTAATTTTGCATATTGAATTTATATTCCATTAATTCACACATGAGGTATATATACGGTTATTTCATATTCTTTTTTTGCTTTGTATAAACCTCTTGACTGAAATTAATTATTAAATGAAAAATTTTTATGAAATAAATTCATAATTTTTTTATGTGCTCACATATTAAATATAAATCATGCTAATCATTTTAATAAAAACACCATATATAAAGGGATTATGTAAATATTATTGTTTTCTCCTAAATTTCCATCAACTAATTTGATTGCATTAGAAACCGTATATTTCTCCTTATTTGCTAATACTTCCTTTAGTGATTTAGAATTTCCATTGGTTGCTTTAACTTCAATAAGTGTTAATTCATTGTCTACTCTTGTAACAAAATCAATTTCTAATCCAGTACTTTTAGAGTAATAATATAATTTTTTACCAGATTTAACAAAACTTTCAGCAATAACATTTTCAATGATTGCACCTTTATATATTTTTAAATCCCCATTAAGTATATTATTCATTGCACCATCTTCTAGCATAGCAATAAATAGTCCTGTATCTGCCACGTATATTTTGAATTCATTATCTATTTTATTACCTTCAAGTGGCAGTTCTGGAATACTTAAATTATAGCAATAATTAATCAAACCAAATTCAGAAAGCCATGTTATGGCGTCTCTATAATCTCTTCCCTTAACATTTTTCTTTATAACACTATATTGAAATTTTTTATTTTCTTTTGCTAATTGATTTGGAATAGAATAATAAACTTCCATTATTTTTGTTAGCTCTCGCTTATTTATAAACTCACTTTCGTTCTCATCTAAATGTTTTCCAAAATCATCTTGAAACTGTTGTAATAATGCCCTTTGGACATCTAAAACTTGATTCAAATCACTTGTAGCTAAAAATGTAGACACCGCATCAGGCATTCCACCAACACAAATATATTCTTTAAAATAACTTAAAAATGTTGAATTAATTGAATCACTTACAACCATATGTTTTTCAAAGCTTTCTTTTAAATAGTCAATTAAACTTTCATCAATACCTTTAGCAAGTAAATATTCATAAAAATTCATTGGATACATTGTTAATGGATATTCAAATCCTGTAGGTATACCTTTTGATTTCTTTTGATTGTATCCCCTTAATCCTAAAAGTGATCCTGTAGCAATTATATCAAAACGGTCATCAAGCATAAAAGCTTTTATTGAAGCTCTTGCATTAACACATTCTTGAAGTTCATCAAATATAATAACAGTTTTATTTGCTATAAACCTTGCACTAGGAATAGCCGCAGATAAATCTCTTATCATATTATTGATAATAAAATCATTATCAAAAATTTTCTTTATTGATATGTTATCCATAAAATTAATATAAACAACATTATCATAATGAGTTTTTGCATATTCTTTAACGATGGTTGTCTTTCCAACTTGACGTAATCCCCTAATAATTAAAGCTCTTTTTTTAATTTTTAATGAATCATGCCATTTATCTATAT
>CAVEPF010000035.1:0-23939 GCA_963617645.1 Anaerotignum sp.
TTGTTACTTAATTTCGTATATTTATTGTCATATGTTCAGTTTTCAAAGAACTAATATTGCGCAGCTACTTAAGCGCGCTTAATTATTTTATCACTCAAAACTTTTTATGTCAAATACTTTTTTAAATATTTTTATTTATTTATTTTTGAGATTTAAGCTTCTTTCAAAGCCTTATTTAGTATACTCTTCTATAATATCTAAGTCAAGAAGATTTTATAAATTCTTTCGATAAAATTTTAGACTATATATTTACTTACACTCTATTAGGTTAAATAATTAAAATCTTCTTTGTATTTATACAATAAAAAAAGACTTTTAGCATAACTATAAGTTACACAAAAAGTCTAAATTATTTTATTCAATTATTTTTTTAACTTCTGTATAAGCTAAAATAAGTGGTCCAATACCCTTAGCATCATTTTCAACTACAGGTTCAGAAATATAATATTCGTAAGTTCCGTCACGTCTTGTATTATTTTCAGGTCCTAATCCAGCAACCAAACAAATTCCGCCAACGTTAAGATCTCCGTTTTTCTCACTTACATACTTATTACATATTCCATTAAAAATATCTAAACCAATTTGTTCATATTTATCAGGTAATACATGAAGTCTTACACCTTTCAATATTGCGAACGCAATCATAGATGAACCACTAGTCTCAAGATAATTTCCTTCTCTATTGCATTGATCAACAACTTGCCAAAACATCTTAGATTCTTTATCTTGATACATTAATAAACCATCTACTGCTTCTTTTAATAATTTCTTGTAGAAATCATAATCTTCATAAATACCTTCATTCATGTAACCTAAAATATCTACAAGTGCAATAATAAACCATCCATTAGCACGTAACCAGAAATTTTTAGAAAGTCCTGTTTCTTTGTCTGCCCAGAATGCTTTTTTACTAGCATCATATCCATGGTAATATAAATGTTTTTCAGGGTTATACATATGTTGTCTTACAAGCTCAAATTGTTTTTTAATGTCTTGATAATTCTTGCAACCATTTATTTCAGTTTCATAACGCATATAGAAAACATTAGCCATAAATAATCCATCAAGCCAAACTTGATTAGGATAAATATCTTTATGCCAAAAAGAGCCTTCATAAGTTCTTGGTTGTTCTTTAATATGTTCATAAGTATATTCAATAGCTTTTTTATACTTTGCATCCCCAGTTAATTTATATAAATCAAATAAAACTCTTGATTCGCAAATGTCATCTAAAGTATGTTTTTCTCGATTGTAAGTATCAATAGTTCCATCTTCTTTTACAAAATGATCAACGTAGCTTTTAACAAAATTAAAATATTTTTCATTTTTTGTAAATGAATAAAGCTCAAGTAAAGAAGTCATCATACAACCATCAATGTAGTTCCAATGTGGTTTCTTTCCTTGTCTTATTGCCTCAATATTCCATAATGGCTTGTCTGGTGTCGAACCAGTAATTAATTTTTCAATGTATTTATCAATAATTTCGTACATATTACAAAATCTCCTATTAATATTATTATATCATATATTAAAAAAATAATGATACATTATTTAGTTAATGTATCATTAATCATTTCACTTGTGATTGCTCCCGCTCTTAAAACGCAAGGGTTGTCTCCAGTTAAATCTACAACAGTTGAAGCAAGGCTTGAGGTTTTTTCACCAGTTGGTGCATATATATAATCAACTAAAGTAGAATATTCTGCTTTTATTTTTGTATAATCATTTAAAGAAGGCATTCCTGATTCGTTAACTGATGTAGTTGCAAAAGCCCCTTCTTTTTCTAAAATTTCACGAGCTAATTTATAATTAGGAATTCTAATTCCTATGGTATCATGGCCAAAAGTGTCTTTTACTTTTTCCTTACTCTTTAGAATGATTGTTAAAGGTCCTGGTAAAAAAGCATTAATTAATTTACGAGCATCGTCTGAAACATAGCAAATATCTTCAATTTGTTCTAAGTTAGCACATAGTACAGCTAAAGGTTTAGAATATGGTCTATTTTTTATTTTATAGATTCTATCCATACCATCTTTATCATAGATGGAAGCACCAATACCATAAACGGTATCAGTAGGAAATATAATGACGTAATTATTCTTCATAATCAAAGCCTTGAATGACAAATGTCATTCTATCTCTTCCTTGCATATCTTTCTTTGTAAATACATATGCATTAGGATATAGTTTTCTTGCTAAATCTTCAATATCCTTAGATGTATTATAACCATGTTCAAAACCTATAATGAATTTATCTTTCATTATTTTAAGACTATCATTTAAAATGATATTATAAAATTTAAGTCCGTCTTCTCCCCCAAATAAAGCTACGTTTGGTTCATTTTCTTTAACAAGAGGATCAACATATTCACTATCTGGAATGTATGGAGGATTTGAAACTAGTATATCAAATTTTTTATCAATAACAGGCTGTAACATATCACCCTCATAGAATGTTACATTACCATTTAATTTAGAGTTGTTTTCTTTTGCTACTTTTAAAGCACTTGCAGATATATCTGTAGCAGATACGTTCATACTCTTCTCTTCAAGAGATAATGTAACAGAGATTGCACCACTACCAGTTCCTATATCTACTACATCAACTTTAGTTCCGCGTTTAAATGTTCTATCATAAATTTTTAAAATATTTTCCACAAGTTCTTCAGTTTCAGGACGAGGAATAAGAACATCACTATTAACATTAAATTCATATCCATAAAAATAAGAATGACCAGTTAAATATTGAACAGGTTGATTATGATAAATGTATAAATCAAACATCCTATCAAACTTTTCTTCCTCTTCTTCGCTCATTTTACTTGTTTGTTTCATAAATAATTCGCTTGAACTAAGACCGCTTGCATGTTCAATCAAAAATAAAACAGCACTCTCTTCTTTATTGTGTTCTAGAGCAACTTTACATGATTCTTCAATTTTCTTTTTATATGTCATAATAATTATAAAAAATAGTAGAAGCTTACCTTCTACTATTTATTTTCTCCAGCTTCTAATTTTCTTTTTTGATCTTCATCTATTAATGGTTGAATTATTAAATCAAGTTTACCGTCAATTACGGCATCTAATCTATTAATTGTAAAACCAATTCTATGATCTGTTACACGATTTTGTGGATAGTTATAAGTACGAATCTTTTCGCTTCTTTCACCATGACCAATTAAAGATTGACGAGTAGCACCATTTTTAGCATCCTCTTCTTCTTTCATCTTTTGGTAAATTCTTGTTCTTAAGATTTCCATAGCCATTGCTTTATTTTCGTGTTGGCTTCGACAAATTTGACAAGCAACAAATTCTCCTGTAGGTATATGTGTTACACGTACAGCAGAATATGTTGTATTTACACCTTGTCCTCCTGGACCTGATGCACACATTGTATCAATTCTTAAATCTTTTTCATCTAATTGGAAATCAAGTTCTTCAGCTTCAGGCATTACAAGTACAGTAGCAATAGAAGTTTGAATACGTCCGTTAGCTTCAGTAACAGGAATACGTTGTACACGATGTCCACCTGATTCAAATTTTAATTGTGAATAAACTGATTCACCACTAATTTTAGCTTGAATAGAAGAGTATCCACCCATAGCCGATGGCATAGCATCAAGAATTTGCACTTTCCATCCTTTTGATTCAGAATATTTAGAATACATTCTAAATAAATCTCCTGCGAAAATGTTAGCTTCATCTCCACCAACAGCACCTCTAATTTCGATGATAACATCTTTTTCATCGTTAGGGTCTTTTGGCATTAATAAAATTACCATTTCTTCATCAATTTCATCCATTCTCTTCTTAGCAGTTTCTAATTCTTCACTAGCCATAAGAGCCATTTCTTCATCATCACTCTTAGACATTTCTTTTAAATCAGCAAGACTGTCTTTTAAAGATTTATATTCTCTATATAACTCAACGGGCTTTTGTAATGAACGTTGTTCTTTAGAAAGTTTTGTTAATCTAGAAACATCACTACAAACGGAAACGTCTGATAATAATTCAGTAATTTCATCATAACGTTTTTCCATTGCGTCTAATCTATCAAAAACCATTATTTTTCTTCCTCCACACCAATTTCGCTAAACTTTTGAATTGAGCCATCAAATATATAATTTAAAGTTGCAAGTGAACCGGCTCTGTTTTTAGCAATAATAAGTTCACATTTATTAGAATTATTTTTCTTATAATAAGCTTCTCTGTATAAGAAACAAACTATATCTGCATCTTGTTCGATAGATCCTGAATCACGAAGATCAGATAATGTCGGTCTATTATCATCTCTTTGTTCAACTTTACGACTTAATTGAGATAAAGCCACAACAGGAACTTCAAGTTCACGTGCTAAAAGTTTTAAAGATCTACTGATAAGTGATACTTCTTCAACTTTTGATATCATTTCTCTACCGCCTGATATTAATTGTAAATAATCAATAACAATTAAGTCAAGACCTTTTTCGCTTTGTTTTAACTTTCTACACTTACTTCTAATTTCACCAACAGTTGTTCCACCTTGTTGATCAAAATATATATTTAGTGCTTTAAGATTTTCCGCTGCAGCACCTAAGCTTCGCCAGTCTTCAGAATTAAGTTGTCCACTTCTAATTTTATCACTAACGATACCACTTTCAGCAGCAAACATTCTTTCAACTAATTGATCAGCTCCCATTTCAAGCGAGAATACTGCAACACTAGCTTTTCCGCCTTTATTAGCACGAGCTGCATTAACAACTAAATTTAGGGCATAAGCACTCTTACCCATCGCAGGACGAGCAGCTAAAATAATTAAATTACCTTTTTGTAAACCTAATGTTATATTATTTAAATTTTCAAATCCAGTATTTAAACCTGTAACATCATCTTTATTTCTAGATAATTCTTCTTCTTTCTTTAAAACATCTTGGCATACTGTTGAAATATTAATAAATTCAGAAGTATTTCTATATTGAGTTAATTTAAATATTTCAGACTCTACCTTTTCTAAATAGTCATTAACATCACTATTAGTATCAAATCCATCTTGGCTTAGTTGTTTTAAAGTTGTAATTGTTCTTCTTTTAAGTGAAGCATTAGCAACAAGTCTAACATATTCATCAATGTTTTGAGTAGAATAATTATAATTCAATATTTCCATTAAATATGATAGTCCGCCAACATCTTCAAACTTATTGATTTCTTCAAGTTTAGCTTTTAAAAGTCTAGCATCAATTTTACTTTGACTTTTATAAAGATCTAACATAGCAGAATAAATTGTACGATTTTTATGATCGTAAAAATCATCGGGCTGAATCATATCAATAACATTAACAATTAAACCATTGTCAATAAGAATGCTATTCAAAATGCCTAATTCAGCTTCTAGATTAACAGGTACTTGTTTATTTTGAATATTTTCAGCCACAATGTTACCTCATTTCTAGTACATTAACATCAAATGTAGCATTGATATTTTTATATAAGTTAACAGTAGCTTTAAATTTACCAATAAAGTCAATATCTTGTGGAATTGAAACTTTCTTCTTATCTAAATGAATACCAGTTTGAGATTCAAATTCTTCACAAATTTGTTTAGTTGTAATATGACCATAAGCTTTTCCGTCTTGACCAAATTTAATATAAACATCAATAGACTTACCATCAATTTCCTTTTTAAGTCTTTCATGAGTCTTAATTCTATTTTGTTCAATTTCTTCGTTTTTAGCTTTTTGAGCATCAAGGTTTTTCTTATTTTCAGGAGTAGCTGCAATAGCTAAATTAGCATTAATTAAGTAATTTGCATAGCCGTTTGCAACTTTAACAATAGTATCTTTTTTACCTTTTCCTTTAACATCTTCTAATAGAATAACTTCCACAGTAACATCATCCTCCGTATTAATAATTTTTTCTCTATATAAAATTTTCTTTAACTTTTCACATGCTTCATTAATAGAAGTATTTTTAATTTGTGTAGCAGCCGCATTCTTATGTCCACCGCCACCCATTTCTTCCATAATTAATTGAACATTAAAATCATCAATTGATCTAGCAGAAATACATACATCACTATTGTTATTTAAAGCAACAGTAAATGCCGCTTTAACGTTATTAATAGTGATTAATTTATCAGAAATTTTTGCAAGAAGTGTTCTATCATCAGTAACATCTTCAAGCACAGAAATTGCAAAATCATCTTGATAAAATTCAGCATTAATGAATGCTTTAGCTATGTACTTTTCAGTATCATAACTATCACGAATAAATTTACGTACACTCATCATATCTGCACCAGCACTTTTTAAAACCGATGCTACTTCAAATGTTCTAGAACGTGTATTGAATACAAAATTATTCGTATCAATAACAATACCAGCTAACATTAATGTAGCTTCACACTTGCTAAGTTTAATGTCTTTATTATAGAATGGTAACATTTCACATATTAATTCAACAGCACTTGAAGCACCTGTATCAACATATAAAGTTTTACAATTTTCAAAAGCAGGTTCGCCACTTCTATGATGGTCTATAACAAATCTATTTCCAATAAGTTCGTAAAGTTCAGGATAACACATGATTTTAGGACCTTGAGTATCACAAATAACAAGAAGTACAGCTTCGTTATCGATTTCAGTTTTCTTCACATCAAGTTTATCAATGCTTACAAAATGTTTAAACATTTCAGGTTCTTCAGCTTCAAGTAAGTTAAGCATTCTTGTAGTAATTCTATCAGTATTTTTTAAATCTAAAACAACATGAATACTACAGTTTTTGACAGACAACGCCATTCTTAAAACACCAAGCATAGAACCAATACAGTCAGCATCAGGATATTTATGACCTGTAATGTATATTGTATTAGCTTTTTCTATTGCATGTTTAAGTTCTCTTGCGTTAGTACTTTCTTTTACACGAGACTCTTTTTCAAGCGCATCAATCTTACCACCAAAGTATTTAATTTCTTCGCCTTCAATATTAATAACAGCTTGGTCTCCACCTCTTCTTTCAGCCAAATCAACAGCTGATTGAGCAAGGGAAACAACTTCAGAACTTGACTTATCATAACAAGCAAAGCCCATTGAAATACTAGTTTTTAAATGATTTCTTGTTGCAATATCACGCACTTGATTTAAGCAATCAAAACCATCTAGAATCATAAGCTCAAGAGAAGACTTATTTGTGATAAATAGCATTTTATCATCATCAATTTTTTGTAAACTTGCCTTATAATTTTGTGCTAAATCACTTATAACACCAAGGAATTCACCACGAATTTGTGAAGCTTCTTGCACAGAATAAATATTTAATGATTCGTCTAAGTTATCAATTTTAATGATACCAATTGTTGTAGTACGATCATTATATTTCTTTTGAAGTTTTTCACGTTCAGTAGCAGGGAAAAAGAATAATAAGTTATTATCAGGATAAGAAGTTACATCATAAAAGTCTTCATCTTTTTGATACAAGAATTTATTGTTTTTTTCTTGTAACTTATTATAAAGATTTAAATCAAGTGTGATAATATCATTATTCAAAAAATTTGTTTTAAATATTTGCTTAGCATAATTATTTCCCCAAGTAATCTTATAATGTGAATCATAAACTAAAATCGCTATAGGCAAATTATTAAATGCTATATCTCCGGCTTCCTTAATATGATATCCACTATTGTTAAGGATATCTACTTGATCTTCAAGTCCTTTTATTTTCTTTAAATACTTTTTTGAAATAAATAACATACCAAAGATAGTAGCTAAAATAATAAATAGGAAAGATAAGCCTAAAGAAACATATGTTAAGGTTAAGCTTTCAAATTTAAAAAATAAATAAATTGTAGCTCCACTAGCACATAAAAAGAATAAGGCTAGAGAAGTAATAATTATATTTGCATGTTTCTTCAATTTATCACCTCAATATTCTCATTATAATAATTATATCATAACTTCTTATAATAAGCCAAAAGAAAAAGGCCCGAAGGCCTTTGAATTAGTCATTGTTTACGAAAGGTAATAATGCCATATGTCTAGCTCTCTTAATAGCGATAGCTAGTTTTCTTTGATACTTAGCACAAGTACCAGTTACACGACGAGGTAAAATTTTGCCTCTATCAGTAACGAATTTCTTTAAAAGTTCAACATCTTTGAAATCAATATTTTCGATATGATTTGCAGTGAAGTAACAAACTTTTTTACGACGTACAAAGCCTTTATTATTAAATGCCATAATTAATATCCTCCTTATTAGAATGGTAAATCATCATCAGAAACATCGCTTGTAAAACCTTTACTAGAATCTACATCGTTTCCTTGATTGTTAGCTTGATAATTTTGATAGTTAGAATTTGTGTTTGATTGATTACTATTTCTAGGTGTTAAATTTTGAACACGATTACATGCAACTTCAGTTACATAACGTGTTGTACCTGTTTGGTCTTGATAAGTTCTTGTTTGAATTCTACCTTCAACAGATAACATATAACCTTTTTTAACATAGTTGCCAATGAATTGAGCTGTTTGATTCCATGCTGTACAAGGAACAAAATCAGCTTGTTGTTGACTATCTTTCGAACCAATTCTATCTATTGCCAAAGTAAATGAGACAACACTACCAGTTTGAGTAGGTCTTACTTCTGGGTCTCTTGTAATTCTACCAACTAAAACTACATTATTTACCATAATGCACCTGTTTTAATTAGTCTTCTTTAACGATGATATGACGAATGATATTTTCTTCATATCCTACGATACGATTGTACTCATTAACAGCTTGATTATTAGCTTCAACTTCAGCCCAAACGTAGTAACCTTTGTGGTTTCCTTCGATTTCGTAAGCTAAGTCCTTTAAACCAATTTCTTTAACAGTTAAAACCTTAGAAGCGTTATCAGAGAAAATCTTGTTAACTAATTCGATTTGCTTCTTAGTGTCTTCTGCGCTTAAATTTGGATTTAAAATGTACATAATTTCATATTTTTTCATCCTTGACACCTCCTCATGGTCATGGTCTAGTTTTTCTCTAGACAAGGAGCACTTTGTATAAAATGCTTAAATATTTTAGCATAAGTGATAGTTATTTACAAGTCTTTTTTTATATTTTTCTTTACAAAATTATAAGCATATTTTATCGCAAAATTAACAGCTTGTTTTCTGTTTTTGTTTCTTCCTAAATCTTTAAAATGAACACAAGTTGTTTCTTTAATACCTTTATAATAGAAGCCAAAACAAACAGTACCAACAGGTTTACCTTCCTCCTCACCACTTGGTCCGGCAATTCCTGTAGTAGAAATTGCTATATCGCTTTTTGCTTTTATAGCAGCTTTTTCTGCCATTTCAAGTGCCGTTTCACTTGAAACAACACCATATTTTGCAATGATTTCAGGGTTAACACCCACAAGGTTTGTCTTACTTTTAGCCGCATATGTTACATATGCTTCATTAATTACGGCACTACTTCCTGCGACATCAATTATATTGCTTGCAACTAAACCACCTGTTAAAGATTCACAAGTTGTAATAGTTAAATTATTTTCTTTTAGAAGTTTTACTAATTTTTCATTAGTTTTCATCATAAATCTCCTTTAACGGATTACTTTCTTTAAAATATTTATAAGCGTTAGCACTTATTTCAAGAGTAGTAAAATCGTCTAATTCAACAATTAATTTTTTAATATCATTATCAAGATTAATATAAGTATTATATTTTTGTACGTATTTAATATCTTCGCCTTTAGTTAAATAATACTTTTTAATATTAACAGTTGAAAATTCTAATTTATAAGATTCATTTTCCCCAGTAACTTTTAAATTAGTTTTGTCTTTAAAATAATATTTTGTTCCTTTTAAAGGATCAACTAAAAATATAAACTTATAACCATTAGTTAACATTATAAAATTATTATCAATTTTTTTATTAATTGTTTGGTTTTTAAAACCTACAATTATTCTAGTATATCCTTCATACTCTTTTAAAAATTCATTGTAATAATTTTCGATAGTTTTAAAATATTCATTTTTTCTAGCAATATAATTCTGACTTATAGAAATAACAAAAATAATAAATGAAATTGAAGTAGGAATTAAATGAAATAAAGGACTTATATCATTTAATTTTGTAACTATTAAAAGTGCCTCTAGAAAGATGAGTATAATTAAACATAATAGAAAATTATGAAGAAATTTTTTTGCACGCTCAAAGCCAAGCCAGTGCGCAAGTCCTAAAGTTTCATAATAATTAAAATCATATGATTCTTGAATCATATATAAATATTTATTTATAATATCCCTCCTATGACAAAGTAATTGAATATACTTTTTTCAGTCCATTACTATCAATAGTTTTTAATTCTACAATAGTGCCTTTTGCTAAAAAAGACATTATGTGAGATACATCAAGTGTTCTATAAACTAAAATATCATTTACAGAATAAATAAATTCCCCAGCTTTCACACCAGCCTTCTCAGCACTGCCTGAAACATTAATTATATAAGATAATCCTTTGGCGTTTTCCGGCTCAATATAATTTAAGTTATATTGACTTGCCATTAATTTTGCGTATTCATTATTTGTTTGAGTTATGCCCATTAACCCTTTAACAAATGTTCCATTTTCTACAATATTAATAACATATTTATAAAAATCAGTATATCTATAAGCTTGATTTAGTCCTTTAACATAATTACTATAAGTCTCTGTTGGTGTAGTTCCCTCAGATAAATATGTATAAGAAAAAACATACCCAACCATTTCTGCATTTTCATTTATTAAAAGAGCTCCTACATCAGGTTCAGATAATAAAATATCAGTTGTAAAATATGAAGAATTAGTTGATGAAATAAGACCTTGTTTATAAGTAGTAAGTGAATTTGTGTCACAAGGAGAACTAATGGAGGCAATCATCTTAGTTTTATAAATTTCGTCATTACTACCTTGAATAACATTAATATCTACACTTGTTTCAAAAGAATAAACACAAACTTTATTGCTTTGATCTGATCCAACAAATGTTGGATTTATCGAAGTACTATCATATAAAATTATATTATCATATTGAAGGCCTTCAAAATAAGGCATAGCAACATAATAAGTTGAATCTTTTGCATAGAAAATAACACCGGAATATCTTCTATCTGATGCACTATCTATTCCTTGTACACATGCTTTACTAGCTTCTTCTATCTTATTAGATGAAATATTAAAGCTAGAGGATTTGATATCATAAATAGTGTCAACTTTTATCTCTTTATTATTAAAACACGAGCACAAATTAAGCAAAGATAATGCAAAGACGCCTATTAAAAGTTTATTAATTAGTTTTGATGTCATAACTATTTAAAAACTCCTTAACACTAGACATAGCAATCGCATAATATATACCACTAACTGCTACATAAGATTCCCCTTCTTTTACAGCAGTAGTTCCCTTGAAATTAATTCCAATAAGTTCACCATTCATGTTAAATAGTGCGCCTCCGGAATTACCGGGGTTAATAGGTGCAGTATGTTGTATAACATTGACATATCCACCATTATTAGACATAGAATACTCATCAAGTGAAACTACTCCAGTGCTTACTAAATTATAATTATCTAAAGAAATTGGGCATCCTATAGCTATTACACTTTCCCCTTTTATAACATGTGACTCTAAATCATTACTAATTGAAACTGTTTTATATGTATTTCCCGACTCAAAATACATAACAACTAAATCTTTAGCTTTGTGTTTCACAGGATCATTATTAGTATCAGTTAAAATATAGGCATCAAACGGATTAGTATTTGATTCAACATAAACTTTATAACTAGCATTAGTATCTTCAATAACATCACTTATTACATGATAATTAGTTAAAAAATAATATTTATTATCATCATGTTTGAAAATTACACCACTACCAAGTGATTGACTCTTAGAACCGTCAGTTGCAACAACTCCAACACAAGCTCCTTCAACGTTGTTCACTATTTCTGTAATTGAAGTCTTTATTTCATAAACACTTGCATTACTATTATTATATGTGACATTTGAACAACTTGTTAAAGTTAGCGCAAATAAAAATAAAACAAAAATAACTATTTTTTTCATACTATTCACCAATTTTAAATAATCTATAAGCGTTATTTGTAGTTTGATTGCAAACTTCTTCTAAAGTTAAGTTTTTTAGTAACGCAACTTGTTTAGCAACGTTTAAAACATAACTACTTTCGTTTCTCTTTCCTCTAAAAGGTTCAGGACTTAAATAAGGACAATCAGTTTCGATAAGTAATTTTGAAAGATCAATATTTTCGCAAACTTTCTTAGATTCTTTTGAATTTTTAAAAGTTAAAGGACCACCTAAAGAAATATACCAACCAAGTTTAATATACTCTTTTGCCATTTCAAGAGAACCAGAATAACAATGCATAACGCCGATTACTTTTCCCTCGTATTTTTTAATGATTTCAAAAGTATCAAGACTTGCATCACGAGAATGGACTATTACAGGTAAATTATATTTTATAGCAAGATTAATTTGTTCTTCAAATAACTCTTTTTGTAAATTCTTGTCATATGGTTCCCAGTGATAATCTAAACCACATTCTCCTATAGCATATACCTTGTGTGTCTTTATAAATTCTTCTAATGTTTTTAATTTTTCTCTAATGTTGCCAAAAGCTTCAGAAGGATGTAATCCTGCTGAAGAATACATATCATATTCTTTAGCCAAATTATAAGCTATAATATTATTTTCATTAGTAAAACCTACTATCATAGCTTTACCATCTATATCCTTAAGTCTTTTAAAGCAATCTTTTCTATCTATGTCAAAAGCCTCATCAAAAAGATGAGAATGTGAATCAAATATCATAATAAAAACCTCGATTTATTATAGCACAAACCTCAATACAATATGTAATTTTAGTTACAAAATTGTACTAAGTGTTAACTCAAACTATTATTATTTTTGAAACAAATGAGAAGCACTCATTAATTTGTCATTAATATTTCCTGTAAGAACATTATTATACTCACACACAAATACTCCAGCAATAAGAATCATCATATATTCACTATCGGCATCGGTAACATCATTACCATAAACACTTGTTAAACATTCTTTCATTAAATTACGCCAAGAATCAAATTCTTCTTTAACCATTTCTTCGACTTTTCGATTATATTTTGCAAGAACATAAGTTTGTACGGTAGCTATAGGTCTTTTTTCGCCTATTTTACCAAGCGCTACATATTTCATAAACGCGTTCATATAATCAAGTTTTGTTTTATAGTCTTTAGGATTATTATTATTAAACCACATACGACAGTGATCAGACATGAAATTTTTTATATAGTTACAATATGCAATTACTAAATCTTCTTTATTTTGAAAATAATTTAATAATTTAGGATGAGTCATTTTTGCTTGTTTAGCAATGTCTCTTAAAGAAACTTGAAAAATAGTTTTATCTTTCAAACATTCTTCAAAAGCAATTAAAATTTTTTTTCTTTCTTCTTCTCTATCGACAATAAGTGGCATAGAAACCTCCATACTTTTCTTTTAATTCTACACTAAATTTATAATCTTTTACAATAATAAGAAATATTTTTTCAAATATATTGACAAAATGTAAAATCTTAATTATTATTTTTACCAAGTGGTAAATAAAAAAGGAGGTATTTTATGAATGATGAAAAGATAGTTAAAACACTTAACATTAAACTAGAAAATAAAGCACTAAAAACATTATGGATCTGTGCAATTATTATTTTATCTTCTATTTTAATGCATGATATTGATCATATAAGACAAGCGATAAACTGGGGATATAGTATTCCTTTCGCATTACTTGTATTAAATCTAGTAGTATACATTTTGCCTGTTGTATCAATTTTCTTAACTAAAATGAAACGTATGAGTTCTACTTTAGTTACTTGTTTTACAGGTATATTTACAACCCTAGGTTTCTTAATTATTCACCTTTGTGGAGCATTCTCAGGCCTTTGGGGTGTGTGGAATTACTCTTACTTTGATTTAATTAAAGGTGTAACTTATAATGGAGTATATTATCAAGGCGTTGATATATGGAGTTGGATTTTCTTATTTGAAGTTCCTGTTTTATGTATTCCGTCTTCAATAGTTTCTTTAATTACATTCTTTAAAATAAAGAAAAATAAATAAATAAAAATGAAATTATCACTAAAAATTTATGGTATGGATTGTGCAGCTTGCGCCAAACAAGTTGAATCAATCTTCAAAAAAATTGGTAACTTAAATAATGTCGTTATTAATTTTTCGTCTTCGTTAGTCAATTTTGAATGCGAGGAAATTCCAAATTTGATGGCTATCGAAAAAAAATTAATGAGATTTGGTTATAATGTCTCAAAAGATAAAATTACAATTAAATGTAATAAAAGACTTGATGAGACAATGATTAAAAAAATTGAAGATGAAAATTTTCAAATTTATCAAATTAAATCAAATTCAAATGAATTAGATGTTTATTTATATCCTATTGATTTAAGACGTAATGAGCTAATAGCAATCTTTCAAAAGTATAATATAACCATTGAAATAAACAAATGGGAAAGTGGATCACAAAAAATAATTGATCAATCACAAGTTAAACTTTTAAAAAAATTAATTATTTCAGTATGTCTTACGCTTCCTTTACTTTGGAATCCAAGTCCATATTTTCAATTTTGCTTAGCAACTGCAATCCTTTTAATACCAGGTCGTATATTCTTAAAAGGCGCAACCAAAATTATACATGGTGGACTTAATATGGATGTATTAATTGTTATTTCGTCTCTTTTAGTCTACATATATAGTACTTACTTAGCTTTTACGGTTAAAGAAGATATAAAATTATATTATTTATGTGAAGGTGTTTTAATATCATTAATTTTATTTGGTAGATACTTAGAAGTTGTTGCTAAAGGAGAAACTAACAGGTCTTTAAGAGGTTTTATCAGTCTTCTTCCTAAAGAAGCTAGACTTGTAAAAGGAAATACCGAAACACTTGTCGATGCATCGCAAATAGAAATTAATGATAACATAAAAGTTAAAGCAGGTGAACGTATTCCAGTTGATGGAATCGTTATATCAGGCGAAGGTTTAGTTGATGAATCAATGTTAACAGGAGAAAGTATGTTAGTTAAAAAGAGTATCAATTCTTCTACCACTTGTGGTACTCTTTTAAGAAGTGGAGATTTGTTAATTTCTGTCACAAAGGTTGGATCAGATACAACAATAGAGCAAATGATAGAGATTGTTAAACAAGCACAGATAACAAGTTCCCCTATTAGAAAATTAGCTGATACTTTAGTTAAATTCTTTGTACCTACAATTATAATTATTGCAATTATTGTATTTTCAATTTGGTATTATTATCTTTATAAAGGTAATATAGAACAAGCAATACTATGTTCATGTGGTGTACTAGTTGTAAGTTGTCCATGTGCATTAGGGCTTGCTATTCCTACAAGTATAATGGTAGGCACAGGAAGAGCTTCTGAGCTTGGTATACTCTTTAAAAATGCGAATGCAATAGAGAAAATGAAAAAAATACGGGTTATAGCATTTGATAAAACCGGAACTTTAACTTATGGTGGAGAAAGCAGTGAAAGAAATATTCTACGACCTGGTATAAAAGAATCAATAGAAAGTTTATCTAAATCATATAAAATTGTAATGATTTCAGGAGATAAAAGTGAAATTTCTCATGCGGTTGCAAAATCTGCTTCTATTGATATAGTATTTAGTAATACTAAACCCAAAGATAAGGCAAAAATAATTAAAGAATTAAGTGAAAATTATAATGTAATGATGGTTGGTGACGGAATTAACGATTCACCAGCAATGGCTTTAAGTGATGTTTCTGTATCTATTCAAAACGGTACCGATGCAGCTCGTGATACAGCCTCAATTATTATTCTTGGAGATGATTTATCAAAATTAGAACTTGCGTTTAAATTGTCTAATAAAATAATGAAAAACATTTATATAAATCTTCTATGGGCCACATTATATAATTTGATTTGTATACCGCTTGCAGCTATAGGATTAATTAACCCTTCTTTAGCTAGTGCCGCTATGTCTTTTTCTTCAATTCTCGTTTTATTAAATTCTTTAAGATTAAAAAATATGAAAGGTTAACTTATGGATGAACAAATCTTTGAAACCGGAGTTACAAATCTAATTTGTTATCAATGTGAGGATATTCTTAAAAATAGATTTTCATATGTTAGAGGAATTATTAATGTAGAGTGTTCTTACTTTAAAGGTAGAATTAAAATCACCTATGATAAAGACATTATTAAGGAAGAGCAAATAAAAGAAATCATGACTTCTTCAGGGTTTAGTCCCACAAGTAAATCTGGAAAAGGAAAGATTTATGATTTAATAACTTTAATATTAATTTTAATTGTCTTCTTTTTATTACAAATTATTGACCTTCCACTAATTCCTAAAGCAGATAATGGTACTTCATACATTATGTTATTTCTAATAGGTCTTGTAACAGGAACTCATTGTATGGTGATGTGTGGTGGAATAATGATGAGTCAAACAACAAATAAAAAGCTTGATGGAAATACTATCAAAACTAGACTATCAAAAGTAATTTTATACAACTTAGGTAGAGTTTTAATGGCTTCTATTTTAGGTCTTATTTTTGGTTTAATTGGAAAAAAATTAATCTTTTCAATGAAAGCTAAAAGTATGATATTTACATTTACTGGCTGTTACATAATTTTATTAGCATTTGCAATATGGGGAGTCCCAATTATTAGAAAAATACAAACACAAATTCCTTCTTTATGTAATCTAAAAAAGAAAAACAAAAAGTTTAAAAATATGGGTCCATTTATAGCAGGAATATTAACAGCATTATTACCATGTGCTTCTTCTAATTCTATGTGGATGCTTGCAGCATCATCAGGAAGTGCAATTAAGGGCATGTTTACAATGCTTGCATGGTCCCTTGGTACAGTTCCATTCATGATTCTTTTTGGAATGTTTTCAAGTTTTAAAGGACTGAAGCATGGTTTAATGATTCGGTTAAATATTGTATTAATGATGTCTTTAGGGCTTAATCTAGCTTATATGGGAATATGTATGATGTTATGATAACGAAACACATTACATATTATAATTAACTTAAAAAATAAAAGTTGATAACTATTTAAATGAGTTATCAACTTTTTTTCATGTTTTATAAAATATTAAATTTAACAACCGTATTGAATATAAATTACTAGTTTTAACCTGACAAGTCATTTAAATATATTAAAAATTAAAATAGAAACTAATTATTAATAATTTCAAATAATTTTAAATAAGTTTTGTAATTTTATAAAACTTTTCTTAGCGCTTTATTTTTAAAAAAAGAAATCTCTTTCGAGATTTCTAGTTTTTCATTCTATTAAGCAATGATTTCAGTAACTGAACCAGCACCTACAGTTTTTCCACCTTCACGGATAGAGAACTTAGTGTTAGCTTCAATAGCAACTGGGTGAATTAATTCAACAGTCATAACTGTGTTATCGCCAGGCATTACCATTTCTACACCTGGTTCAAGTTGAATTGTACCAGTTACATCTGTAGTATGGAAGAAGAATTGTGGACGATAGTTAGAGAAGAATGCTGTATGACGGCCGCCTTCTTCTTTAGTTAAAACGTATACTTGAGCCTTGAACTTAGTATGAGGAGTAATTGTTCCTGGTTTAGCTAAGCATTGTCCTCTTTGGATTTGAGTACGGTCAACACCACGAAGTAATACACCTACGTTGTCTCCAGCTTCAGCATAGTCAAGAGTCTTACGGAACATTTCAAGACCAGTAGCAACTGAAGTAATAGTGTCCTTAATACCAACGATAGCAACTTGGTCGTTAAGGTTGATTCTACCACGGTCAACACGACCAGTAGCAACTGTACCACGACCAGTGATTGTGAATACGTCTTCAACTGGCATTAAGAATGGTTTATCAGTGTCTCTTGTTGGAGTAGGAATATACTCATCAACAGCAGCCATTAATTCGTTAACCTTTTCAACCCATTGTGGTTCATCATTTAATGCACCAAGAGCAGATCCACGAACAACTGGACATTCATCGCCAGGGAAACCATAGTCAGATAATAATTGACGGATATCCATTTCAACTAAGTCGATGAATTCAGGATCGTCAACCATATCACACTTATTTAAGAATACAACAATACGAGGAACACCAACTTGACGAGCAAGTAAGATGTGCTCACGAGTTTGAGGCATAGCACCATCAGTAGCAGCTACTACTAGAATAGCTCCATCCATTTGAGCAGCACCAGTGATCATGTTCTTTACATAGTCAGCGTGTCCTGGGCAGTCAACGTGTGCATAGTGTCTGTTTTCAGTTTCATACTCAACGTGTGCTGAGTTAATAGTTATACCACGAGCTTTTTCTTCTGGAGCTGCATCGATACCTGAATAACCAAGGTCCTTAGCAAATCCTTGCTTTGAAAGTACGTGACAGATAGCAGCAGTTAAAGTTGTTTTACCATGGTCAATGTGACCGATAGTACCAATATTAACGTGAGCTTTTGAACGGTTAAATTTTTCCTTTGCCATATTAAATGGTCCTCCTATAAGTATTTTATTTACAATTTAACTTTTAGAAATTAAATTTCTAACTGATTTTTACATCAACAATATTTTACTATATATTAAAAATTAAAGCAAGAATATTGTTAATTGATTAACAAGAACACTCTTAAAATTAAGAGCGGTTCTTGATAATTTCTTCTTGAACATTACGTGGACAAGCAGCGTAATGAGACATTTGCATCATGAATGTTCCTCTACCTTGAGTATTTGAACGTAATGCAGTAGCATAACCAGACATTTCTGATAATGGAACGTTAGCACGAATGTTAATTGCGTTTCCTCTAGGTTCTTGAGATTCAAGAGTACCACGACGGCTAGTTAAGTCGCCGATAACGTTACCTACATAATCTTCAGGAACGATAACATCTACATCCATGATTGGCTCTAGAATAACTGGAGCACACTTGTCTTTTGTAGCTTTAACAGCGAATGATGCAGCAACTTTAAATGCAGCTTCTGATGAGTCTACTTCATGGTAAGAACCATCAAATAATGTACACTTAACGTCGATCATAGGGTATCCAGCAAGAACACCATTTCCAAGTGCTTCTTGTAATCCCTTGTCTACAACTGGAATATATTCACGAGGAACTGTTCCACCAACAACGGCATCAACGAATTCGTATCCTTTGCCCTCATTTGGCTCGAACTTAACCCAGCAGTGACCATATTGACCACGACCACCTGATTGGTGAACGTATTTACCTTCACAATCAGCAGCTTTTGTGATTGTTTCACGGTAAGAAACTTGAGGAGCACCAACGTTACAAGATACGTTGAATTCACGTCTCATACGGTCAACAATGATATCAAGGTGTAATTCACCCATACCAGCAATGATTGTTTGACCAGTTTCTTGATCAGTATAAGTCTTAAATGTAGGATCTTCTTCTGCAAGTTTGATTAAAGCGTTAGTCATCTTCTCTTGGTCGCCCTTAGTCTTAGGTTCAACAGCAACAGAGATAACTGGTTCAGGGAACTTCATTTGTTCAAGAACGTAATTGTTCTTTTCTTCAGATAAAGTATTACCTGTTGTAGTGTTTTTGAAACCGATAGCAGCAGCAATATCACCAGCATAAACTTCTTCAATTTCTTGACGGTGGTTAGCATGCATTTGAACGATACGTCCTAAACGTTCCTTAACACCTTTTGTTGTGTTTACAACATAAGAACCAGAAGTGATCTTACCTGAGTAAACACGGAAGAATGTTAGACGACCTACGAATGGGTCTGTCATAACCTTGAATGCTAAAGCCATGAACTTTTCATCATCGCTTGGTTGGAATTCTTTTTCTTCACCCTCATCATCGTAACCTTTAACAGCTCCGATATCAATAGGGCTTGGAAGATAATCAAGAACAGCATCAAGCATTAACTTAACACCAACGTTGTGGTAAGCAGAACCACAAAGTACTGGGAAGAATTCAGCTTTTAATACTTCTTGACGAATAGCCTTCTTAATTCTTTCAACTGAAACTTCATTACCTTCTAGGTAATCAGCCATAATTTCTTCATCGAATTCAGCAATAGTTTCAATTAATTCAGCTCTCTTAACTTCAACAGTGTCAGCTAAATCAGCTGGAATTTCGATTTCAGTATATCCTTCTTCAGCACCGCCATCAAAATGATAAGCCTTACGTTCGATTAAATCGATAATTCCGTTAAAGTTATCTTCAGCACCAATTGGCCATTGAATAGCAGCAGCATTAGCACCTAATCTATTTAAAATTGTACCTACAGAATATTCAAAGTTAGCACCAACTTTATCCATTTTGTTAACGAATACGATACGTGGAACTTTATATTCTGAAGCTTGACGCCATACTGTTTCAGTTTGAGGTTCAACACCTGCTTGACCATCAAGTACAGTTACAGCACCATCTAATACACGAAGAGAACGTTGAACTTCAACAGTGAAGTCTACGTGTCCTGGAGTATCAATGATGTTTAAACGATATCCTTTCCAATAAGCTGTAGTAGCAGCTGAAGTAATAGTGATACCACGTTCCTTCTCTTGCTCCATCCAGTCCATTTGAGAAGCACCATCATGTGTTTCACCGATAGCATGAATCTTCTTTGTGTGGAATAGGATACGTTCAGTTGTTGTTGTCTTACCGGCATCAATGTGAGCCATGATACCAAAGTTACGGTAAGTATCTAACGAATGTTCTCTTGCCATTTTATATTCTCCTTTAATTTAAGATTAGAAACGATAGTGAGCGTACATCTTGTTAGCTTCAGCCATTCTATGAACGTCATCACGCTTCTTAACAGCACCACCTGTACCGTTAGCAGCATCCATAAGTTCTTTAGCTAGTCTATCTTCCATAGACTTGTCGTTTCTTTGACGAGCATAATTTACTAACCATCTTAAACCTAAAGTTTCTCTTCTTTCTGGTCTAACTTCTGTTGGAACTTGTAAATTTTGACCTCCAACACGGCGGCTCTTAACTTCAACAGTTGGCATAATATTGTTCATTGCAGTATTGAATACTTCAATTGCTGGTTTACCAGTCTTTTGTTCAACTTGCTCTAATGCACCATAAACGATACCTTGAGCAATACCCTTCTTACCATCTAACATAATAAAGTTAATACATTTAGTAACTAACTTTGAATTATAAATAGGATCGGCAAGAACGTCTCTTCTAATAATATGTCCCTTACGAGGCATGGCGATCCCTCCTTCTTTTCATAAATTTAAAATATTTTGATTTATATGTTTATAAACACGAAATCTAAGCACTTAATAAGTGTGGATCAGACTACTTATTCTTAGGCTTCTTAGCACCGTATTTTGAACGAGATTGCTTACGGTCAGCAACACCAGTTGTATCTAATGTACCACGGATAATGTGATAACGTACACCTGGAAGGTCCTTAACACGTCCACCACGAATAAGAACAGTTGAGTGCTCTTGTAGTGTGTGTCCTACACCTGGAATATATGCAGTTACTTCGATACCATTTGATAACTTAACACGAGCATATTTTCTTAAAGCTGAGTTAGGCTTCTTTGGTGTCATAGTAGTAACACGTGTACAAACACCGCGTTTTTGAGGAGCTGGGTTAGCAGTACGTTCCTTCTTTAAAGTGTTGTAACCAATTCCAAGAGATGGAGATTTAGACTTCTTGTTTACAGATTGTCTTCCGTTACGAACTAATTGTGCAATTGTTGGCATTGTAATTCTCCTTTCTACCATATTATGGTTAATTAATTACTTGCTATTTAATCGATTTTATATCGACACAATTTTCACAGCGATATGATTATATTATTTGTAAATGATAAAGTCAACACAATTTTTTAAACTTTTTTTGATTTTTACAAATACTTTAGAAACACCCGCATACGTGGGGACATTTTTTGCTTTAAATACGTAGTTTGAGTAAAATGTTAATATTATAAATATGTTTACATTTTATTGGTTTATTGATAAATTTTAATTATTCGTATATAAAAAGATTGAATTTATGAAAATCTACCATCTATCTATAATATTTAATATATTTTTAATTTAGCATAAGCTTAAAAAGTTCTAAATATTTAATGCGAGATAAAAATTAGTATATCACTATAACAAAAAAATAAATGCTTCTATCTAAAAAAGCAAATATGTGTTAGAATACTTATTGTTATTAATCTAAAATCTTAATAATTTAATAATTGTCCCTGTAGCTCAGCTGGATAGAGCACAATCCTCCTAAGATTGGGGCCGGAGATTCGAATTCTCTCAGGGACGCCATCTAGAATATTAGAGAGTTATAATTGTTTTTTTCAGTTATAACTCTTTTTAATTATAAAAATAAAAAACCATTTACTTTAAAAGTAAACAGTCTTAAATTTGTCTTATTCAATAATTGTCTTATTATCACACTCAAGTATATTATATGCATTAGTTTGTTTATAAGCTTTATATACAGGGTTAAAGATAAAACTTACAAGTGCAAGTGTTATACAAGATGTAGCTAATGTTGAAGGAATTCCCGAAACAGAATACATAAATGCTGCATCTAAAGTATTATACGAAGAATTTAACCAATAATACAATAAGGATTTTATAAAGATTTCACCAAACACATTAAATGCTATCGCAAAACTGCTTGATATAAGTGCTATTCTAGCTTCTTTTTCTACTCTGTTTCTAAGAATTAACACAATTAAGCTAAACAAGAATAAAATAGCAAATACAACAGGGATCAACCAATGGAACTCTAAAGTCTTTGTTACAACATTATTAGCTTTTGTATAACTAATAACAAATTTTCCTTGATAACTTAAAGCACTTAAAACAGTAGTTGTTATAGAAACTATACCAAGTAAGATAGTAATTATTAAATTGCCTAAAGAACTATCTTTATCTTTCTTTGTGTAATATTTAAACAGAGAACCAGCAATTAACCCCATAAAGAATTTTAAAATTAAAGTTCGAACCGCACTAGGCATACCATAACCTAAAGTTATATCTGCTAGCATCATACCAATAGCACCACTTACGCCACCTAAAAGTCCACCTAAAATAAATGATGACATAATACAAACAAAGTTTCCTAAATGAATCATACCAACAGGTAGTTTTATTTGAACGTAGACACCTGCAAAGCTAAGTGCTGTGAATAAAGCTGTAAGTACAGTTTTATAAAGTTTTTTGTTTTTCATATTTTACCTTTCTTCTTTTAATAACAAAATAATAAACTAACACAATAATTGTCGAAATCAATATAAATCCAGAATAATCAATCATTACATCTTTAAAACTAGCAGTTCTTCCACTTGTGTTGCCTTCAAGACAATATTCAGATAGAAGTGCAAACATAAATCCTACTATATAGTGATACATTAAAGTAACAATTGTTCCTCTTCTTAAACTTAAGTAAAAAAGTATTGATGAGCACCCTAGAACTAGGAAGAAGCCAAAATGACCTACTAGTTTTCTAATTAATGTTACATAAGAATCTTCCATTTTAATATTTGCATCAAATACATCATTTGCTACATCTTTAATAACTTCAGCAACTTTATTGCTAGACTGTAAAGATTTGTTTCCATCTTCAAGGCATTTATATGTAAAAAATGCCATTAATGAAACATAAATAAGGCCAAAAATAATAGTCAAGATATATTTTTTATATTTCATTACTTCTCCTTTTTGCTATAAACTTTTATAGCTTTCTTAAACAACTTATTTATTTCATTCGCATCTTTAATTAAATTTGTATGACCCAAATTTGCTTCATAAACTTCATCACATTTATTAGCTAAAATATAATCATATTTATGTGAGATAAACGCATAATTCTTTTTATTATAATCTTTTAGGCACGATAATTC
>CAVEPF010000036.1:0-8021 GCA_963617645.1 Anaerotignum sp.
CATAAAATCACCTCTTTGCCATTTAATTATACACCTTTTTATAGGGACTTTCTATAATTTTCCACACCTTTTTATACCGAGTTTTCGAGTACACTTACACCTTTTTATAGGGAGTTTGTCTTTTTCAGTTCTAAAATACTTCATTTATATAAAAAACATAACTAAAAATTTAGTTATGCTATATTTATTTAATTTTGCATATTAAATTTATATTTCATTAATTAACACATGAGGTATACATGGATATTTCATATTCTTCTTTCACTTTGCATAAACCTCTAGTTTAAGCTATAGTTTCACGTATATAAAAAATTGGTTTACACTCGATACTTCATCTATTTCTGATTTAGAGAAATACGTTGCAAAGACTAATCATACAAATCTGTTTTGGCTGCTTAAGTCTCTAGGTAGCAAGCTCTCACCGAGTCATTTTAAATAAAATTTATTATTAATTATGAATTTTTTTGGTTCTATATTTGATAACTATAAATATTTAAATTCAATTTAAAATATAACTAAAATACGTTTTGATTTCACTTTTATAGTTTTTATAAATTAATAATTAAATAAGCTTTGAAATATCTAAATCAATGATACAACTTTCTTTAAATATTTCATTTTTTATAAATGTTACCATATATACAGGTAAATAAGTAATCTTATCTTTTTTTTCTAAATTACCATTACATAAAACATAAGCTTTATTATAATTGTAATCATTATTAATCATTAATTGATTTAACGCACTATGTCTTTTATAATCTTTTCCACTTTTAACTTCAATTGGAATAACATTGTTACCCTTTTCTATTAAGAAATCAATTTCTCCTCTTTTTTTATCACTGTTGTAATACAATTCGAAATTATGTGTCTTTAATTCTTGAGCTACAACAGCTTCATAAACTGCACCATAATTTAATGTCGAATTTCCATTTAATATTTCAGCTTGATTACCATTAAATAATTTATAAGTTAACAAGCCCACGTCTGATAAAAACAACTTAAATAGCGTCCTTTCTTTACTTGCACGCAAAGGGTAAATAGGATTATCAACGTTATGAACAAACAATCCTACTCCACTATTTTTCAACCATGTAAACGAAGTTTCATATTGATAAAATCTAGCTTTCTCATTTAATTTTTTCAGTATGAATCTTTTATTTTGAGAATTCAACTCACTTGGAATCAAATCATAGATATCTTGAATTAAGAGTTTAGAATTTTTTTGATATTTAGTAATATCTTCTCTATAGCCATAATCTATATCTTTTAATACTTGATTTACTATATTAATATCTTTTGTATCTATAAATGTTTGTACAGCTTTAGGCATTCCACCAACAACTAAATAAGTGTTAAAAAGAGTTAAAACTTGTTTATGAATAATATCATCTACTTTTATTTCGTTATCATAACAATTTTGTAGATATTCAAATGTTTTATTTGACACACCAACAGATTTACTAAATTCTTCAAAATCCATTGGATACATTTTAAGTACTGTTAAAAAGCCAACAGGTATTGATAGTATTTCTTGTATTTTAATACCCAGTAATGAACCCGAAAAAATATATCGATACTTTGTATTTTGAACTAAAAATTTTATTGGTGTAATAGCATCATCTGCTTCTTGAATCTCATCAATAAAAATAACAGTTTTATTTTCAGTTAATTCTCTATTTGATAAAGAAGATAGCCTTAATATTAATTGTTTTTCATCAATTGACGTATTAAATACTTCTTTAGCTAATCTATTTTCTAGTAAATTAAATTCTATAAATTCCAAATTGTTATTTTTTAAATATTCCTCAATGATTGTCGTTTTGCCAATTTGTCTAGCTCCATCGACTAACAAAGCTGTTTTGCTATTGTGAAACCAATCATCTATTTTTGCAGTTATTTTTCTTTCTAACATATCTATCACCAAATATAGAATACAACACTATTTGCATTTTTCCAACCTAATTTTGCTTATTTTTTGCATTTTTCCAACCTAGTTTTGATTGTTTTTTGCATTTTTCCAACTCTTCTCATAATATAAAACTTTCCATATAAGCATGGTAACTTGATGTTTTTTCAAGCGTTATGCTTATTTCGCCGAAATTTTCATTTTTCGTTTTGTAAAAAATTCCTAAAACTTCAGTTTTTTTGCTTATATAAATTGATTTAGCTATATCAATTCAAAGATATACTTATTTATAAGATGAAATTAATATAATAAAGAGCTTCTTAGATTTAACTAAAAAACCCTTTCATTTTATTTAAAATATTCTTTGTTTAAAAGAAATTCAAGTAAATTCATAATAATGTAACCTTTTGGATTTTTGTGATAAGTAACAAAATCATCAAAAGTGATGATTATTTTATCAAAATTATCATGAATATTATCAAATGAACATTCTTCTTGTTTTATTTTTTCTTGGTCTGGTAAGGAATATGCAGATTGAATATAGTATTTTTCAAATCCTTTATAAGCAACAAAATCGACTTCGTAATATTTTTTTGTACCATTACCATTGCTCAATTTTTCATGTTTTTCAACGATTCCAACATCAACTGAAAAACCTCTATGTATTAATTCATTATATATTAAATTTTCCATCAAATGAGTGGGCTCAAATTGTCTATAACCTAAAATACTATTTCTTAGTCCTAAATCAGAAAAGTAATATTTTTCAAGACTACCAATATATTTTCTACCTTTAACATTATATCTTTGTGCTTTATTAATAATAAAAGCATCTTCTAAGTAAGTTAAATATTTTCTAATTGTAACAGAAGTAATATTACTTTTTATACATGTTTTAAATGTATTAACAAGTCTTGTTGGATTAGTTGAACTTCCAATAGAAGAAGCTATTACAGATACTATTGAATTAAATTCTTCTATTTTTTTGATATTATTTCTTTCTTTTAAATCTTTAAGATATATAGTTTGATATAAATTTGTTAGATATTCTTGCTTAGACTCCTCATCATTAGCAAGAACACATAATGGAAGACCACCATACTTCATATATTCAAATAAAGCTTGCCTTTTATCTTTAGTACTGTTTTCATAGTATTCCATAAAAGTAAGTGGTTGTATATGAATTACGTCTCCTCTTCCTCTAAATTCAGTAGCTATATCATTTGATAGAAATTTTGAATTACTTCCGGTTACATAAATTTCTAAGTTTTCATAGTTAAGATAACCATTTAGGGTACCAACAAAATTATCTAATAGTTGAACTTCATCAAGAAGAAGATAATATGTTTCATTTTCGTTTTTAATCAAACTAGATATATACGCTCTAAATTTTTTTGAATTTATAACCAAATGACCTTTGTCATCTTTAATTCTATTAGGAAGATCCGGAATGAAGGTATCTAATTTATCAATATCATCATCAAAATCAAAAGCAAATCTAATAATATTTTCTTGCTTTATACCTTTTGCAATTAAATATTTATAAAATATCTTATTTAAAAGATAAGACTTACCACATCTTCTAATACCTGTAAGAATTTTAACCATATGATTACCTTCGTGGTTTATCATTTTATTTAAATATTCATCTCTTTTAAATTCCATAAATTCAACTCCTATTTTCTTTCTTTGCGCCTTTACGACTTTTTATTAATTTCATTTTAACTTTAAACACATCATTTGTCAATCTTGTCATTTTCTTTTTTTACGCCTTGGCGACTTTTTAGATAGTAGGAAGTCGTTAAATTAAAAAAAAGACTTATGCAACAAGCATAAATCTCATTATTCTTATTCAGATAGCCATACTTCTTTAGCCATATTTAAAGCAGACCAAGCTTTAGGCCATCCAGCATAAAAAGCCACATGTGTAATAATAGCTACTATTTCCTTTTTAGTTACTCCATTTTTTTTTGCATTTTCTAAATGATATTTAAAAGATGAATCAATGATTCCTTGTGACATTAAAGAAACTATTGTAACAATACATCTTGTTTTTAAATCAATATCTTCATTATTCCAATTTTCTCCAAATAAAATATCATCATTATAATGTGCAAAATCAGGTGCAAATTCACCCATTTTATCTCTTCCAGCTGTTTGTACTATTTTAGCCATAATATAACCTCATTTTATAATTTATTATAATCTTCATCACTTAGAGCTTCACACCATTCGTTCATACACTCTACTCCAGGCACTTCTATAGCAATATGAGAGAACCAACTATCTTTTTTAGCACCATGCCAATGCTTAACATTAGCAGGTATTGTAATAACCATACCTTCTGTTAAACTAATTGCATCCTTACCTTCTTCTTGATACCAACCTTCACCAGCAGTACAAATAAGAATTTGTCCTCCACCGCTTTTCGCATGATGAATATGCCAATTATTTCTACATCCTGGTTCAAATACTACATTAGCTAAGAATAAACCATTTTTTGTAAGAGGATTTAAATATGAATTCCCTACAAAATATTGTTTATAAGCTATATTTGGCTCCCCTAGTCCAAACATATTATGTTTTAAAAACTCTTCTTTATCTAAATATTTCATAATTGTACCTCGACTTATTTATTAACAACATTATACTTAATCCAAACAGCACCACTTTCAAACGCTTCTACATGAATTAGTTTTAATCTTTTTAGCGGTGTATTCATTGGTAGTCCATCAAAAACAGATGCCATACCTTTTCTTCCGTCAATACCCGAACCAATAAGTATACTAATTTCATCTAGTAGACCATCATTTAAGAAACCACCATTTATATTTCCGCCACCTACTACTACAATGCGCTCTATATTAAACTCTTCTAACATAATCTCTGTAGCACGTCTTAAATTAATTCGATCACGACCACACGAAATCCATGATATGTTTTTTGATTTTAAATACTCTAAATATTCAAGACTTGCATTCGTGCTAGTTACAACAATTAATGGTTTTATTTTATTATCTTGATTATCCCAAAGTAATGTGCCTTTAGTATCAACAACAATACTATATTTATCACTATTAATTGCTTTATAAAATGTCTCTTTACCTATGCTTGTTTTTACATCACTTTCAAATTTTCCTGGTAAAGCCATCTCAAGTTCAGCTGTAACACGGCCACTTAATTCTGCATCCACGTTAAATGAATCTAGTGTAGTGTAATAATCTTCTACACCAGGTAATTTTTCTGTCATTGCACAATCAATTCTTCCGTCTACTGAGACCATCATATGACAAATAATATATGGTTTTTTCATGATACAATACCTCCAACTATAATCATCACTTATATAATACAATCTAAACCTTACTTTAGGTCAAGATATTATTTAAAATAAAAATAAAAAAGGACTGTAAAAAAATTCATTTTTCAAAATTTGATTTTTTTACAGTTCCTTATTAATTTATTTAATTGTAACATCCGCATACTTTATATCAGTATCTACTAAACAGTTTTCAAATAAAACACGTTCAAGTCGAACATCTTTAATAAAGTTATCTTCAAGACCTAAAGCTTTAATTCCATTCTTAGAGTTAAGAATTTCAATATTGACGAATTTGAAATTTTCAAAATGAGGATAAATTCTTGTAGCTGGTTTACTAGATGATGAAGGATAATCCATTGTTAATTCAATCGCATCTTTAGTAGATTTAATAGATATATTTTCAAATAAGATATTCTTAACATATCCACCACGACCTGGCATAGACTTAACTCTTATGCCACGTTCACAACCATCAATAACATTGTCGTATGCTTGAATGTCTTCAACACCACCACTCATACCAGAACCAATTGCTATAGCCGCATGACCTTTTAAAAACTTATTATTCTTAATTACTACTCTAGTACAAGGAATGCCTACTCTAATACCATCTTCATTTAATCCAGAGTTAATCGCAATACAATCGTCTCCTGTCATAATAGTATTCTTTTCAATTAATACGTTATCACAACTATCAGGATCAATACCATCTGTATTAGGACCATCAGATGAAATAGTAAGTCCTAATATTGATACGTTCTTACAATATACAGGATGTATTGTCCACATAGGAGAATCAAATATCTTAAAGTCTTTAAGTAGAACATTTTCACAATTAACAAATTCAACAAAATCAGGTCTTAAGTAAGTTTTAGATACATCTTTAATTCTATCTTCTACTTTAATATGATTATATTCAGCGCGGCATAAAGTATCACAATCAGCTTGTTGAAGCTTCTTATAAGTATAGTATACAATACCATTACCATGTAATTCACCTTCACCTTGAATTGTAATATTCTTACAATTTAGTGCGTAAATTAGCGGGTGGTTCCCAAAACATTCTACACCTTCAAAACGGATAAATCTTGGTTCATTATAATAAGATTTATCATGAGTGAAGAATACTCTTGCGCCCTTCTCTAGTGTTATAATAATGTCGCTCTTTAAATCCCATGGTTTAGTGTAATATGTACCACTTGAAAGAATGAGTTCATCTCCACTCTCAAGTTTTTCAATAGCATTAGTTATATCATCAATATGATATGTTGTTTTTAATATATGTTTCATAATTCACCTATAAAATGTTTGTAATAAGTAATGTAAATAAAGGTAGAGTAATACAAGTGTACCATTTCTATGTATTATTAAATGCGCTTTATCAGATAGTCTTAATACCGTCTCTAACTGGAGTTCTTGATACACCTAGAGTTTTACTAATCTCTTGTTCATCAAATATTGAAACAGCTTTTAAGTGATCTAATATATTTTTTTTATGGGCTTATATTTTCTCTTTTGTGATATATCACTGATATATTAGTACTTTTTAAATATTCATTCAAGCCGTTTCAAGTAAAATTGTGAAACTATTTCCAACAATTTTATATAATAAAAAAGATAGCAGATATTACTCTACTACCTAATTGCTCGATTTTATTTAATTAATCAACTTTAATTGAGGTTCATGGTTAATTGTCCATGATAAATACTAGTTTTCAGTACTATTCTTAACAGTTACAATATCTCCTATAAATGATAAAATAATTTTTGTGTTTATCTCTATAATTCTTTATATCTTCTTGCAAGTACAATTATTGCATCTAAATTTCTTAATTTTATTGCAGCTGCTTCTCAATTTCCATGGATGATTTGTAATAATCACTTTCCCATTCAATATTATTTATGGTGTATTTCTATTCTTCCATAGCATATTGTACAATCATTGGATCATCATATTCTGCCCACATAGATTTATTTTCATCTAGTTTCTTAAGTTTCTCCATGTCAAGATCAGATAACGCAAAATCAAAAATATCCAAATTTTGTTTCATACGATCTTTATGTGTAGTCTTAGGAATCACAACAATCCCTCTTTGCACATGATGGCGAAGTGCAATCTGTGTAGGTTCTTTTCCATATTTTAGAGCAATTTCTTTTACAATAGGATTTTCTATCACTTCTTTTAGACGATGTTGTGCAAGTGGTCCCCATGCTTCATGTTGAATATTATACTTTTCCATCCATTCATGAAGTTCATATTGTTGCCAAAACATATGTGTTTCAACTTGATTAACCGCAGGTACAATTCGATTAAAGGTTGCAATATCTGCCATTCTCTCAGCACTGAAATTAGAAATACCTATTGCTTTAATTTTACCTTCTTCATACATATCTTCTAAGGCATGATATGCGCCGTAATAATCTGACAAGCATTGATGAATCAATACAAGATCAATATAATCAGTTTTTAACTTTTTGATTGATTCTTCTACTGATGCTCTAGTTTTTTCGTATCCAAATTCTGTCACCCAGACTTTTGTTGTCAAAAAAATATCTTCTCTTTTTATTCCTAATTTTTGAATAGCATTTTGAATTCCTTCACCAACTTCTGCTTCATTATAATAAGCTTGTGCGGTATCAATTAAGCGATATCCACACTCTATAGCATCAAATACACATTGAGCTGTTTGTTCCTTTGGAATTCCAAAAACTCCAAAACCAACCATTGGCATTTTTATACCATTATTCAATTTTACATATTCCATATATAATTCGTCCTTTCATCAATAT
>CAVEPF010000037.1:0-2027 GCA_963617645.1 Anaerotignum sp.
ACTGCATCACCAAACACACCATCCCATTCAGAAAAATTTATATTAGTTGTAATTATAGTGCTAAATTTTTCGTATCTTCGGTCAATTAATTGGAAGAACAATTTAGCATCATCTTTGGATATAGGTAAATAACCTAATTCATCTATTATTAATAGTTTGTAGCTAGCTAGTTTCTTTAATTTATCTTGGAGTCTATCTTCAAGCTTAGCTTTATGAAGAGAGCTGATAAGATCAGCACACTTTATAAAATATGTAGATTGTCTATTTTGTGCAGCTGTTACACCTATAGCGGTAGCTAGATGTGTCTTCCCTACACCACTATTACCATAGAACACAATATTATCTTTATTTTCTATGAATCTAAGAGAATTAAATTCCTCTATTTGAATTCTATTAATTGATGGCTGATAATCAAAGTCGAAGTCCTTAAGATATTTAACTTTAGGAAATCCAGCCATTTTTACAGAATGGTTCATTAAATTCTCTCTTTTCTTTTCCATTTGGGCTTCAGTTAGATACAGATACCCTTCTAGGAAGGACAATTGATTTAATGTTACATAATCAATTGTCTTATCTAATACATCTAAAGATTCTTTACTTTTTAAGAATTTTAAGTTTTCAATTATTCTATTATAAGTACTATTATTTATTTGCATAAAGTTCTCCTATTAATCTTAAATTTTCTTTTGCAATTTCAGTAATTTCCGATTCATCTTTTCCTTTAAAGTTAGCTTTAACAATATCGAAGTAATGATGTTCATCGTAATTTAATTTAATATCACTTATACTATGCATAGCAATTAATTTTGTGTTAAAATAAATGTACAATTTAGAATCTTCGACTTGATATTCAACATTATTTCCCAAATATTTAATGGGTACAGAATAATGATTTCCTTTATAAACTATCATAGATGAAGGATTTACAGTGGTTTTGATGGTTTTAATTTTGTATTGGTTTCTTACTTTTTCGTTTGGCAACTCAAGTAAGGAACCTTTTTCTTTTTCTAATACACCTAAGGGAATTAGACCTGTTCCGGCGTTAATTTTAGAGTTTTCACGATTATTTATATTTTCAAGTTTCTCGCATAGTTCTGCATAACTTAATGTACCACTATAGCCTCTTAATTCATCTAGAATTTTCATAGGTGCTTCAACCTTAGCCTTAGTTTTAGGTGTAGCTGCAATACAAGGCTTAACCTCAAAGCCCATGTCTTTAGCAAATGCCGCAAATTTAGAATTTACCTTTCCTTTATAATATTCAGTTCTAGCTTCATCCATTACGGTCTTCATATTATCTGTTAATATTTCATGAGGTACTCCTCCAAATACTTCAAAAGCCTCAGTCATGAAATTAAATAATGTATCTTGAGTTTTATTTATAGATAATCTATAAACTCTAAATCTTGAATAACTAAGAATTAATACAAATATATTAATAGTAATTTCCTCACCAGTATTTAATATAAATTGCATACTTTCTTTCCAATCAAGCTGTGCTTGAATTCCAGCACCTGTCTCAAAACGCATTATTGGTCTTCCTACAGCGTTTGATTGTCTTTCACCACGAAAGTATGAATCAAGCTCAGGATGAGTTTTAAGATAGTATCTAAAAGATATTTCAGGTATATTTAAATTGTATTTTTCACAAAAGATATGATAGAAATGTCTACGATAGAAGAAACGACTAGGTTGATAAGTTAGTAATTCTAACATCTCATTATAGTATTTATCTAATTTACTTTTTTTATTACGTGTCGTTTTCTTTTCAAAGCCATTCAAATATTTTTTAACTGTTCTAGCATCCTTTCCTAACCCTTTAGCGATTTCAGAGATGTTCACTTTAGTCATATTGTTATCCATAAGATATTTTAATTTCTTTAGATCATCTAATGTTGATACTTCAACATCAGATATAATTTTTGTTTTAATTATCATTGCATTATTACTCCTTATACAACGATAACTATATCAAAAACTACATTTTTATACTATAATTTTGTTACATAATTATTTTATAATTTATA
>CAVEPF010000038.1:0-13645 GCA_963617645.1 Anaerotignum sp.
ATATTCTATGTATGGATAAATCGAACTTAAGAGATTTAGAATATGAGTTTAATACTAAAAGCAATCCTAAAGTAAAATTATTATTAGATTATACTTTGTCTTCACGTGATATAAGTGATCCTTGGTATAGTGGAGATTTTAATGAAACTTTTCTTGACATAAGTTTAGGTCTTAATTGTTTTCTTACATATTTAAAGGATAACAATATAATAAAAAACAAGCAGGATTAACCTACTTGTTATCATCTTCAAGAGCTTCAATATTTTTTAAGAATAATTTATAAGGAATTTTTTTAGAGTAAACTTTACCAGTTTTATCTTTTCCACTAACTCCACCATTTCTAGGTAAGTCATATTCATATGTATCACCGCTATTATTTTTACAAGAAACTTTAAAATGATGAATATAGTAAACTTCAAATGAACCATCTTTGTGACTCTTAGTTGTTTCAGTTGTATTTACATATTCATATTTTTTTTGCCACTTTTCACCGTTTTTAGCATAATTTTCTTTTTTAGGTCTTAGTAAAATAATAATATATGTTACAACGATTGCAAGTAATGTAATAGCAAATAAAGTAGCACTTTGTGTTTTATTAATAGATGCTATTAAAATCCACACTGCAAAGCCTATAATTGAAACTATATATAAATATTTTCTAAGTAAATATAAAAATCTTTTCATAATTCACCTCAAGTATTATGATTATATCATAATATATAATTAAAAGTTTGATTATTTTGTGATTAAATTTATAAAATTATCAATTTCCTCTTGTGTCATATTTCCATTTTTTAAATAAGAAATAACAGCATCTTTTAAATTCAATGTTTTAGCAACATTTATATCGTTATTACCTGTAAGATATGTAATAAATGAATCAAAATATAATTCTTTAATAGCATCATATTTTTCTTTTGTTGTTTGATTTATTTTGTAGTAATTATAATAAGTTTTCATATAGTCATCTTTAAGTTCGTCGTATGTACCATCTGCAAGTGCTAGAACAAGTAAACAAACAAAACCTGTTCTATCCTTACCTTCCATACAATGGATGTAATAAGGACCGTCATTATTTAACATAAACTTAAAACCTTTTACAACACTTTGTTTATACTCATCTTTTGAATAACTTGAACTCATAGATAAATAAATCATTTTATTATTTTCTATTAAACCTTTAGTATAAGGGAAAGTGTAAGAAGTATTTTCAAGATAAGAATTAATATTAGACTCACTATCAGCTAAATCAATTACTGTTTGTATATTATTCTTTTTAAGTAAAGAGTCAGTAATTTCAGCTCTATTTCTTGAGTTATCAACAGGGCTTGCACCTCTATATATTAAGTTATCTTTTAAATTGCCACCACTAATAGCTCTAAAGTTTGAGAATTCTTCATCACTTGTATACTCGCTTCTTATGATAGAATAACTTTGACCCAATGCATCCTCAGTTGCTTTGTATTTTTCTTTAGTATTTAAATAAATATTAACGGTTGTATCACTTGTTAGATTGGCACTTTCCCATATACCTAAGTTGTTGTATGTAACAATAATATTAGTACTATTAGGATAAGCAACTAAAACAGCTTCACCAGTTTTTACATAATATCCGTCGAAATAAGGAACATCTGTTAATGAAAAACCATTAGAAAATGATAAATCTACACTATCACCTAGAGAAAAACCAAGATTATTGAAATTCTCAATTGTAATATCGATTGTTGCGCTACCAAATTTAGTATCTTCACTAATGTTAAGGTTTTCACATTTTATTTTATCATTACCTTTACATGATGAGATTAAAGCTACAAGCGCTACTAAAAGTGTACTTTTTTTTATTATTTTTTTAAAATTCATAATATCACATCTTTCTATACATTAATTTTATTAGAGATTAATTTTACTTGCAAGAAAAATGTTAAAATTACTCTTTATTAATAAAAATAATTCGTGATATAATAAGGCTAAAGGATAGTGAAAATATGAAAGAACTTGAGGATAAAATTATTAAGGAAGCTCATATAGATCTTGCGAACGAAGTAAATGTTGATTCTATATTCTCACAAAATGTAGATATAAGCTTATTATCTTCTATGGCATTAGAATGGGCTAAAAGATTTCAAAATTTAAATGTTACAAAAATTATTACAATTGAATCAAGCGGAATAGCTCTTGCGACACTTTTGGCTAAAGAATTAAATGTAAATTTAATTATTGTCAAAAAGACACCTGAATTTGAAGTAGAGGACTCATATACTACCCGTATTTACTCACATCAATATCATCAATCAATTACAGCTTATATTAAGAAAAACAATTTAAATAGAGATGATCGTGTTGTTATAATTGATGATTTCTTATCAAATGGTTGGGCTGCAGAAGGTATGATTTCTATGATTGAGTCAAGTGGTGCTCATGTTGTTGGTATGGGTGTAGCCGTTGAAAAAGGTAATAAAGCTGGTGGATCTAAAATTAGAAGTAAAGGTATCCAATTAGAAAGTTTATCTATAATTGATGGCGTTTCTAAAGACGGAGTTATTACTTTTAGACATTAATTGACATAGATTTTAAATTTTTATATAATAAGTGTATGCCTAGGAGGGTATTTATATGATTTTTGATGAAATTAAACAAATCATCGTTGATGAACTAAATATTAGTCCTGAAAAGATTACTCTTGAAGCTAATTTAGCAGAAGATTTAGGTGCTGATTCTCTTGATGCTGTAGAAGTTATCATGGATATTGAAGATAAATATGGTGTTAAGATTGAAGATGAGGCTGCTAAAGAATTAAAAACTGTTAAAGATTTAGTTGATTATATTGAAACTCATCAAGCAAAATAGATAAAATGAGGCTACTATTTAGTGGCCTTTATTTTTTTAATAGGAGTATAAATATGGATAAAGATTTTGAAGAAAAATTTTATAATGAAGTTATAAATAAATGTTTATATGATTATGAAAATGACCAATATAAACAAAAAATCTTAATAACTAATGATTTTGCTAGATGTGAAACTTTAGAATTTTACGCACATAATTTATATTCTTATATAGTATCTGATATGTATGCTAGATTCTTAAGAATGAGTGGAAATAATGTATTGTATCAAAATCTTATAAATGATTTATCAAAAAACACATTTAAATTATTAAATGATAATAACATTGACTTTCCTGATATCGAGGCTAAATATAAAAACAATTTAGATACATTAAGTGTATCTTATGATTCTAGATATTTCTTTAAAACAAATGATAAAAAGTTTATAAAAGAATGCGATAATTTTTTTGAACGTCATTATAATAAAGAAATATTTTATGATCTATTAGAGTCTTTCGTTACACCGATGAAAGATAAAGTATATAACATTTTTGATTTACAATGTGAAAATGATAGATTTTTTAACGAAGATAGAGAAGAAGTGTTTAAGACTTTAGCAAACGTAGTATATCTTGATTTTAGTAAATGTGATAATCAAGTAATTGAAGAGATAGAAAACTTAAACATTGATAATAAATATAAAACTTATATATTTAATAAATTAGATATATATGACACTTTAAAGATTCATTTTTATATAGATGAAACTAAAGGACTTGATATAGATGTATATAATCCTGAATATTTAGCAGGGTGTTCATATATTTGCTTAAATCCTAATTATATAAACGTGCTTGACTATGCTAATGAAGATGAAGTAGATTCAGTTAGAGAATATATAAATAAACATGATTCTGATTTTGTTTATTCAGGACTTTTAGCAAGTAATCCTTTAACTGGAAATGATATTTATATTTTTATATCTTACTTCTTTGATGAGCCAATTCATTTAGGTATACCTTCAATTTTTGAAGAGGACTCAATATTTAATAATTTACTAGGACTAGAGTATCAAAATATTATATCTGGTGATATTTTAATAAATAGTGACTTTTTAACAGGATTAACTATTAAAGAAGCTCATGATAAAATTTTTGAATTATTTTTAAGTGAAAATATGGCTACTATAAATAAACATTTAAGAAATAATAAAATTATTTTATCAAGTTTTGATGATTCTGGTTTACCTATACCTCTTGAAACTTTAAGAGGGAAAAAAGTTGATGTCTTAAATAAAAATATGTATCCTATCTACTATAATAAGTTTCTTAAATTAATATATGAAGATATAGAACGTCCTATTGAATTAATTAATTTAAATTTTAATGATACATATATAGACGCATTAAGCGATTTATATTTATCTAAAAAAGAACTTTATTTTAAGGATTTTTCTTTCTTAGATAACAAAATAAAGATCATTGATGAAACATCTATATTTAATCGTATTGTTATCCCTTTAATATTTAAAATAGTTGATAATAAACCTATTACTAATGACAAATATTTTATTTTACATCAGAATTGTAATGATATAAATTTCATTAATAAAATGAATAATTTAAATGTTAATTTTGTAACTGATACACTAAGTTTAAACTCTTCTGATTCTGTAAGATTATATATCTTATTTGATTTATCAGAAGAACTTGATGCAAGTTTAAAGAGAATTAGTGATATTGATTATTTTATTAATAAAGTAATTAAAAAATATGATGAAGAGTTTTCTTATGATAATTATGACTTATCACAAGAAGTTTCGTATTTATCAAGAGAACTAAAGAAATTTGCAGAAAGTCTTAACTTTAAAGACTATTATAAAAAAATAGAACATTTTTTTGAGACTAAAATAAATAATAAAAAATGGAGCGAAGAAGATGCGCTTAATTTTTTAAAGCTTTTATCTATCTTAACTCCAATCACATGTGAATCTATTTATAGAGAAAAATTTAATGGTAGAGATTATCTAATGTATGAATATTTTCCTACTTATGATTAATTAAATCTCCCTGCCATGCGTCTAATTTTCTCATTTCTTTATCTATTTCATTCATTACTACCATTTTTTTAATAGTCCATATAGGTGCTATTAAATCGTCTTTGTTTACATCAGCAGATAGTCTATGAATAATTATGTTTTTATCTATTTGTCTTATTAGATTTACTACAATATCTTTATATTCATCAACTGTTGGTAAATGCCAAGGGGACTCTTCGTACATATTTGCAATTTTTGTATCTTTAATGATACATAATTCATGAATTTTTATACCATCAACATGTAATTTATTTAAAAAATCAATAGTATTTAAATAATCATTCATGTCCTCCCCTGGGAGTCCTATCATAATATGAACTACAACCTCGATGTTTTTAGCCTTTAGCTTTTTTACACAATCTTCAAACTCAATATTAGTGTGACACCTATTTAGTAAAATACCTGTTTTTTCATTAGAAGTTTGAAGACCTAATTCAATAACAGTGTGAATCTTTTTATTAAGTTCACCTAAAAATTCTATTTTATCGTCTTCAAGACAATCACATCTTGTTCCTATAGCTATTTCTTTAACATTTTTGTCTAAAGTAACAGCTTCTAGGAACTTTTCTTTTAAAAATTCTAGAGGTGCATAGGTATTTGTATTTGCTTGAAAATAAGGAATGTAATAAGAATTAGGCCATTTTTTGTCCATAATCTCTTTAATTTTTTTAAATTGTGTTTTTAAATCCTCGTCTTTGTTTCCAGCAAAATCACCAGAACCAAGTTTTGAGCAATAAATACAACCGCCGTATCCCTTTTTACCATCTTTATTTGGGCATGTTAGACCTAAATTTAAACTGACTTTAACAACTTTTTTATTATATTTAGATTTATAATAATTGCTTAATGTATTATAATGCTTTTCATCATTCATTAAATTCATAAAATCACCTAAAATTATCATAACAAAAAAAGTAAAATATTAAAATGTGAAAGTTTGATGATTTATTGTTTTTTCTTACTAATTAGAACTTAAATATGCTATAATTTATTAGACTGGAGGATTTAAAATGTTTAAGAGATTATCATATTCATTATTTAAACCTAAACATATTGCTCTATTCTTAAAAGATAAAGTATATATGTCAATTATATATTTTATAATAGCTGTTATTTGTTGTGCTATGCCAAAAATAGTAGTTTATTTAAATACTGATTATTCGATTAGCCAAACATCATTTTCAAATGCTGTTAGTGAAATTTCAAAATACAAAGACAGTAATGCAAAAATTGTTGATGGAAAATTTTCTGTTGATACACCTTTTTCTATTGTTATTGATGAAAATACTTATTATTTTGGAAATCAAGTAGTATCAGAAAATGCGTATTTTTATTTTTCAGAAGATAGTCTTAATTTAGTAGAGTCTCGTATAACTAGTAAATTATCATATAAAGATTTAGGATATCTAAATCTAGATTTTACTATTCTTGATACAAGTAGTACTGAGGCCGCATCTTTTAGAAATATGATGAATAATATTTATTATACTTATTTAAAATATTCTGATAGTGTTCTTGTTATTTCTCAATTAATTACAACATTCATTGATGTTGGTGTATCTATGCTTATTATTTACTTGTTTATTAGTGCGATTACACCTATGTTTAAATCGTCTTACAGATTTAATTTAGCTGTTTATTCTATGACTTGGTTCTATGTTATTTATATATTTGGTAGTTTACTAAATAATACATTACTTGAATTTTTAGGACTTATTGTAGCTTTCTTCTTTATTAGAAAAGCTTTATCAAGTGTTAGAATTATTAATATAAAGAAGTAGGCTATCATGAGTAAAAAATATGATGAACATTTATTAAGTATAATATCCTTAAATCAAAATAACGAGCTTATTGAATCTAATGTTACAAGAAACGAAAACGATGATGTTTTAGTAAAAATTACATTTTTAGAACCTATAAGTTTAGAGCTCTATAAAAAAATAGAAGAACAAAATGTTTTAGATTTTGTAATTAACGGAAAAAAACACAGTGTTCAAACATGTGTTTCTTATAAAGAACAAAACATTATGCAAACTGAAGCTTTAAACTATTTAAATGAAGCTATAATGCGTGCAAGTGTTAAAAGACAAAGATTAAAATCATTACTTGGTTTACACGTTTCTTTTAGACATAATATTTATACTTTTATTGTTGACGATGAATCTATTTATTTAAAAGAGGATAGTAAATATATTAGTGAAGAACTTTCTTGTTTTGGTATTAATGCTTGTCTAGAATTCTACACAAATTCATCTTTACAAACTACATCTGATAAAATTGACGAGATTTTTAAGGAAAATTATAAACTATATTTAGAAGCTTCAAATACAGAACAATTATATGTAGAAGAACATAAATTTGTAAGAAGAGCTCCTAAAATAGAAGGGTCTACGTTACCACTTACAAGCATTAAAGATATACCTTTTGATCAGGGTGCTCTTTTGTCATATGTAGAAACTTATAGTAACTCAAATTTTAAGATTCAAGGTGAAATTTTTAAACTAGATATTAATAAACCTAAGAATCAATATTTAGTTAAAGCTTCTATTTATGATGGCACTGATTCTATTGTTGTTACAAAATTTGTTAAGGATAAAAGCGATGAACTTGCTGAAGTTTTAAAATGGAAAAATGGACAAGTTTTAGAGGTTGTAGGTAGAGCTAATTATTCTAGATTTGATAGAGATGTAGTTATTGAGGCACAATCTATAAATAATTTAGGCTTAAAAGAAGTTGTTAAAAGAGAAGATAAAGCGCTTGTTAAAAGAGTTGAACTTCAAGCTCACACTAAAATGAGTGGAACTATGGATGGGTTAAGTGATGCAAGCGAATACATAAAACAAGCAGAGTCTTGGGGAATGAATGCTATGGGATTCACTGATACAAGTGGCGTCTTTGAATACTCTGAAATTTTGCACTCCTTGCCTAAAGATAGTAATTTTAAACCTATATATGGTCTAGAGATGGCATATGTAGACTATAAAAATCATAAGATTAATTTAAAAGATGAAGATATTGATCTTCGTGAGGCTACATATACTGTATTTGACCTTGAAACAACAGGATTATCCCAAACATATGATACTATCATTGAATTTTCTTGTATAAAGATAAGAAAAGGCGAAATAATTGGTCATTTTGATAAATTTGTTAATCCAGGATATCATATTGATGAAAGAATCACCGCTTTAACTTCTATTACAGATGAAATGGTTAAAGATAGTGATCCTTTATCTGTTGTTTTACCTGAATTTTTAGAATTTGCTAAAGATACTATTTTAGTTGGTCATAACGTTCAATTCGATTACGGTATGATTTGTGCTAAGGAAAAAGAATTGAATATTACACCTTTCGTTGATTTCCCAGCTCTTGATACATTGAACTTATTCCGTTCTTGTTATAATGTTGATGTTTTAGGTGCTGAGGGAACTAAAACATTTAACTTAAAGGCTTTATCTAAATATTTTAAAGTTAAGCAGGAACACCATCACAGAGCGATTGATGATACAAGAGTTACTGAAGAATGTTTTATTCAAATGTTACAAAATGTTTATAAACGTGGAGTTTATAATTATAAAGATTTAAATTCATTAATTGATGAATCTAACTTCTTCAAACATGTTATTCCGTCAACTATCAATATTCTTGTTAAAAATCAAAAGGGATTAAAAAATCTATATAAAGCTTTCTCGGACTCTATGACTATTCATTGTGCTAATGATGGTAGACTAATGTCTAATATCTTAGAACGTTTCCGCGATGGCTTAATTGTATTTGAAGGCGGATATAGATCTAATGTATTTGAATGGGCTTTAAGACGTAGTGAGGAAGAAGTTCGAAGTGAAATTAAATTCTTAGATTTTGTGGCTATACAACCACCATCTTGTTATGCTCATATAATTGCTGATATGCCTGATGGTGAGAATAGAATAAAAGAGACTATTAAAAAGATTATAAGAATTGCTAAAGAGGAGAACAAGTTAGTATGTGCTACATCTAACTCGTATTATGTTGATCCAACTAGCAAGCCATATAGAGAAATTTTAATTGCAAGTCCACAAGTAGGCGGAGGACAAAACAATTTAGCTAATTATTTAGAAGACTATAATGTATCTCCTGATGCTCATTTGCGTACAACAGATGAGATGATTGCTGAATTTAGTTTCTTAAATGATGATGATCTTATAAATGAAATTGTTGTAACTAATACTAATAAAATAGCTGATATGATTTCTTCTATTCAACTATTCCCTAAAGATAATAAAGAAACTGGTGAGGAAGCTATGAAAGCCCCTAAGGATGACCAGTTCTCTGAATCTTTAGGTGTACCTTCACTTGTTGAGGATATGAAACGTATTGTAAATTATAATCTAGATAGACTATACGGGCATGATTATATTCATCCTATTGTAACAAAGAGACTTGATAGAGAATTAACGTCAATCATAGGTGCTGGTTATTCATCTACTTATTATATGGCGCATTTACTTGTTAAAAAAAGTGAAGAAGACGGATATATGGTAGGATCTCGTGGTTCAGTTGGTAGTTCTTTTGCGGCAACACTAATGGATATTACAGAAATCAATCCATTGCCTCCACATTATAGATGCACAAACTGCAAATATCATGTATTTAAAATGACTCCTGAAGAAAAAGAAGAATATAAGATCCGTGATATTGATAAACCATTTATGGCTGCGCTTGACAATACTTTATCAGGTTACGATTTACCTGATGCTAAATGCCCTTGTTGTAATCAACCACTAAAAAAAGATGGTCACGATATTCCGTTTGAAACATTCTTAGGATTTAATGGAGATAAGGTTCCTGATATTGATTTAAACTTCTCAAGTGAATATCAAGCTAAAGCTCATGCATATATAAAAGAAGTATTTGGTGTATCTCACTCATTTAGAGCTGGTACAAGACAAGATATACAAGAAAAAAATGCCTATGGTTATGTTAAAGCTTATTGTGAAAAGAAGTGTTTACTTTTAAGAGATTGTGAAATCGATAGACTTGCAAGTCATATTACAGGTGTAAGAAGAAGTACAGGTCAACACCCTGGTGGTATTGTTGTAGTTCCGAAGTATTTTGATATATTCCAGGTAACTCCTGTTCAATATCCTGCAAACAAAACAGATAATGCATGGATGACAACACATTTTGAATATCACTCATTTGAAGATAATCTTCTTAAACTTGACTGCTTAGGACATGATGATCCTACACTTATTAGATATTACATGGATTATGTAAATCAACATCAAGATAAATATCCATTTACAAATGCTAAAGATATTCCAATTGATGATGCGAATGTATATAAGATGTTTGGAGAAACTGAGATTTTAAATATCACTAAAGAAGAAATTGATTCTCAAGTAGCTTCTTTTGCGGTACCTGAATTTGGTACAACATTTGTACGTCGTATGTTAAACGATACTTTACCTCAAACATTTGCGCAACTTGTTAAAATATCTGGTTTATCTCATGGTACAAACGTTTGGACAACTAATGCACAAGATTTAGTACTAGGAAAAACAAAATTTGGTGCTATACCATTTGCGGATGTTATTGGTTGTAGAGACGATATTATGTTAGACCTTATTAAAATGGGTTGTGAACCAAATGTATCATTTAAAATAATGGAATTTGTTCGTAAGAACCAAAAGAAGAAAAAGCCTGCTGATTGGATTAACTATCAAAATTACATGAGAGAACATAATGTACCAGAGTGGTATATTTGGTCATGTGATAAAACTGAGTATTTGTTCCCTAAGGCACATGCTACTGCATACGTATTAATGGCACTACGCATTGCTTGGTTTAAATTATATAGTCCGGCATTATTCTATTCTGGTTGGTTTTCAAAACGAGCAAAACAATGGGATGTTTTCACATTCCCTAAGAGTGTAGAAGATATTACTAACAGAATTAAAGAAATTCAAAACTCACCTAATAAAACAGATAAAGATGATGATGTTGTTACAGCTCTTGAAGTTGCACGTGAAGCACGTGCTAGAGGTATAAAGTTCTTGCCTGTTGATATTAATAAATCTAGTGCTTTAATATTTGACGTTGTAGATGATTCAACTCTTCGTATGCCATTTGTTGCAGTAGATGGTCTTGGAGAAGCTGCGGCTTTATCTATTGAAAACGCAAGAAAAGAAAAAGAGTTTACATCTATTGAAGATGTATCAAAAAGAACAAAATTATCTAAAACTTTAATCGAAGTGTTTAAAAAGATGGGATCTTTTGGTTCCTTACCTGAAAAAGATGAAGTTAAACTTGGCGGGTTATTTGATTTTTTCTAATTCACAAGATTTATATATAAAAATTTAAATATGTTATATAATAAAATTATAAGAAAAAGGAGGAAATATTTATGCAAGTAAATAATCCATTTTTAAAACAAGCACAAAAAGAACAAGCTGACACATACGTTGTTGCTAGCGATTGTGCAAGTATGAAATCAATTGGCTTTAAAACATTATTTTTAATTCTCACTGCTATTGTATCAGGTCTAATAATTGCTGTGTTCTTTAACAGGGCAATATATGCTGATAATTTAACAGAAGCTCAACAAGCAAAAATACTAAATAATATATGTGCGGCTTTAGTTTCTGCAAGTATTATTAGTGTTATTGGTTTTTTAATAGGAAGATTAATTCCTAGTGCTGCTGTTGTAGGTGCGCCTATATATGCAATTGGTGAGGGCGCATTACTTGGTGCCTTATGTGCACTTTGCGAAATGTTTGTACCTGGTATAACTATTAGTGCTGGTATTGGTACAGCTGTTATGGTTTTAGCAACATATGCATTGTATGCTAGTGGACTAAAAAACAAAATGAATAAAGTTTATTCATTCTTCTTCGTATATGCAATTAGTTTATTAATTACAGTTATAGTTTTAAGTATATTTTTAACATTTAATAATGTATCAAGTGGAACTGCATTTGCTATTAATATTGCTATCTGTGTATTATATTTAGGCTATGGCATTATTATGTTATTACTTAACTTTGACGAAGCTAAAAATGCTTGTGAAAGAGGAGTTAATAAAAAATACGAATGGTCAATTGCACTTGGCTTAGTGTACACTATATTAATGATTTTCTATTATTTGGTTTATTTAATCTTAACTATTGCATCTAAGGTTCAAAGTGACAATTAATTGAATAATTTATAAAGGGATGAAGAAAAATTTCTTCATCTCTTTTCAAATTTGATGAAATGATTATTTAATCATATTTAATTTATTTTAAAATTAAAGTAAAATTATAAAGAGGTTAATTATGATGTTAAAATCTCTTGATAAAAAAATTAAAAATAAAAGCCATAAAATATTTAAAGCTATTATTAGAACACTTTTAGCAGTATTACTTGTAGTTGTTCAAATACTGATGTATTTATTTATTTTCTTTGGTTTAAATGTTTTAAAAGGTCCATATCCTAATATTTATAATGTAATTTATGAAATATTTAAATGGTTTGGTGTTGTTATAGTACTTTTATTATTCACTTCAACTATTAATCAAAGTTACAAATTTTCATGGACTTTCTTTATATTACTTTGTCCTTTTATAGGAACTGTATGTTATATCATGTTTGGTAATGCACGAGCACTAACAAAAAATCAAACACAAAAAATGAAAGAATTCACTGAATACTATCATTCTAAAACTACAAGTCCTTTAAATGTTACAACAAATGATATAGATTTTAATTTAATAAGCCATGCACTAAAGAAAGATAGCGGATTTCCTTTGTATCAAACTAATAATTTAGTTTTTTTTAATGATGCAGCGAAAAAACATAATGATATGCTAGAAGAACTTAAAAAAGAAAAAAAATACATATTCATTGAATATTTTATTATTGCTTCTGGTTTAGCAAGTGCTGATATGTTTGATATTTTAATAGATAAGGCTCGTGAGGGTGTTGAAGTTAAAATTTTAACTGATGATATTGGATCAATATTTGTTCGTGACAAACATATGGAGCGTCTTCTTGTCACAATTCCTAATTTGGAATTTAAAGTATGGGAGCCGTTAGGACCTACAATAAATCCACGCGTAAATTATAGGGATCACAGAAAAATTTGTATTATTGATGGTTTAATTGCTTATACAGGCGGAGATAATATTGCGGATGAATATATTCATAAATTAGACAGATTTGGTTATTGGCGTGATGTTTCTATTAAAGTTTACGGCGAACCAGTAAGATCTTTTATAAATATGTTTTTATCAATGTGGTATATGACTACTAATATTAAATTAGATATTAATAAATACATTCCAGAGTATAAAAAAACATATAAGGAAAATTCATATGTTTTACCATTTTCAGATGGTCCAATGAATAGAGAGAACCCTAGTTATAATTTATTTAAAAATTTATTTTCACTTGCCAAAAAGAGAATTGTCATATCTACTCCGTATTTTATTATAGATGATGAAATGATTGATATGCTTGTTTCTAAAGTTAAACAAGGAGTAGAAGTTTATCTTTTAATTCCTGGTATTCCTGATAAAAAATTAACTTATACAATGACTATGTCTCACATTAATAATTTACTTAAAGCCGGAGGAAAAGTTTATAAATTCAGTCCTGGATTCAATCATGCTAAAGAGGTTATTATTGATGATTCGTATGCGTTCGTTGGAACTGTAAATACCGATTATAGATCATTTATTTTACACTTTGAAGACGGC
>CAVEPF010000039.1:0-6890 GCA_963617645.1 Anaerotignum sp.
ACATATCTTCTCATTTCTAGAAGACCTTGTCTAGCATTTTCTCTACATTCAGGTCCTTCATGATTAAATGGTTTAGTACAAACACCAATAGTTAAAATACCTAATTCTTTTGCAAGACGAGCTACAACAGGAGCTGCACCTGTACCAGTTCCTCCACCCATTCCAGCAATAATATATACCATATCAGCGCCTTCAATTTCTTTTCTTAGGTCATTTTCAGATTCTAGCGCTGCATTATATCCAACCTCAGGTTTAGTACCAGCACCAAGACCTCTAGTTAATTTGCAACCAATTTGAATTCTACGATCAGCATTTGACATACGTAAATCTTGAACATCAGTATTTACAGCGTAATAAACTACACCACGAACATCATAGTTAATCATTCTGTTAATAGTTTTATTTCCACATCCACCTACACCAAATACTTTGATGACTGGTTTCTTATCAAATTTATCTTGTTCTTCATTAAAAGTCATAAGTATCCCTCCTTTAAAAATTGTAAAGTCTATATTTATTTTATAATATAGACTCTTAAATATCAATATTGCAAAAGAAAAAATCTCCCAGTTTCCCAAGAGATTTCTTCCTTTGTTATTTAATTATTACATACTTTCATGAATAGTACGTGAAATAACGTCATCTTGTTGTTCCTTAGTTAACTTAATGAAGTTTACAGCATAACCAGAAACACGAATTGTTAATTGTGGATACTTTTCAGGATGAGCTTGAGCATCTAATAATGTTTCTCTGTTGAAAACATTAACGTTTAGATGGTAACCACCATCTGAAACATAACCGTCTAGCATATTTACTAAATTATCTTCTCTTTTTGACATATTTAATATCCTCCTTATTTAGTACTTAAATTAGTCTTCTTTACCAAGAGCATTTGGTGTAATAGCGAATGTATTTGAAATACCATCTCTAGAGTTATCATAGTTTAACTTAGCAACTGATTCTAGAGAAGCAAGAGCACCATGAGTATCACGTCCATGCATTGGGTTAGCACCTGGAGCTAATGGTTGTCCAGCCTTACGTCCATCAGGAGTGTTACCAGTCTTCTTACCATATACAACGTTTGAAGTAATAGTTAAGATAGACATTGTAGGTTCAGAACCTCTGTATGTATGATGCTTTCTGATTTCATCCATGAAGTAATCAACGATCCAGCTAGCTAATTCATCAGCTCTGTCATCATTGTTACCATACTTAGGGAAATCTCCTTCGATGTTGAAGTCAACAACTAATCCTTCTTCATTACGGATTGGAGTTACCTTAGCATACTTAATAGCTGATAATGAGTCTGCAGCACATGATAAACCTGCAATACCAGTAGCAAAGAATCTATGAACTACTGAATCATGTAAAGACATTTCAAGAGCTTCATATGAATACTTATCATGCATATAGTGAATTAGGTTTAATGTATTTACATAAACATCAGCTAACCATTGCATCATAACTTCATATTTATGTTTAACTTCTTCGAAGTTAAGTGGTTCATTTGAAGTAATTCCTTGGAATTCAGGACCTACTTGAACGTGCTTTCCTGTAACCTTATCAGTTAATAATTCATCCTTACCACCGTTAATAGCGTATAGTAAGCACTTAGCTAAGTTAGCACGAGCACCGAAGAATTGCATATCCTTACCAACTCTCATTGAAGATACACAACAAGCGATACAGTAATCATCACCCATTAATGGTCTCATTAATTCATCTGATTCATATTGAATTGAAGATGTAGTAATAGAGATGTGAGCACAATATCTCTTGAATTCAACTGGAAGTCTCTTTGACCATAGAACTGTTAAGTTTGGTTCTGGAGCTGGTCCTAGATTTTCTAGAGTATGAAGAACACGGAATGAGTTCTTAGTAACTAATGAACGACCATCAGTTCCCATACCTGCGATTGATTCAGTTACCCAAGTTGGGTCTCCTGAGAATAATTCGTTATAAGATTGAATACGAGCAAATCTTACCATACGAAGCTTCATAATGAAGTGATCCATTAATTCTTGAGCTTCAGTTTCAGTTAAGATACCCTTCTTTAAATCTCTTTCAATATAAATGTCAAGGAATGTAGAGTTTCTACCGATAGACATAGCAGCACCATTTTGGTCCTTAACAGCAGCTAGGTAACCAAAGTATAATGCTTGAATAGCTTCATGAGCGTTTGTAGCTGGTTTAGAAATATCAGAACCATATTGAGCAGCCATATCTTTTAAAGCCTTTAATGCTTTAATTTGTTCAGAAATTTCTTCTCTGTCTCTGATTCTTTCATCAGTCATTTCACCGCAGATTAATGACTTATCATGTTCCTTACACTTGATTAAATAATCAACACCATATAAAGCAACACGACGGTAATCACCAACGATACGTCCACGACCATATGTATCAGGTAAACCTGTTAAAATGTGAGCTGTACGAGCAGCACGCATTTCTGGAGTATATGCATCAAATACACCATCATTGTGAGTCTTACGATACTTTAAGAAGAAATTCTTAATAGTTTCGTCAACTACATAGCCATATTGTTCAGCAGCTTGGCAAGCCATACGAATACCACCATTAGGCATGAATGCTCTCTTTAGTGGAACATCAGTTTGTAAACCAACGATCTTTTCAAGATCCTTATCTATATATCCTGGCTTATGAGAGTTAACTTGGCTTGGATTATCGATATCACAATCATAAACTCCACCTTTTTCACGTTCAACTTTCATTAAGTCTAGAACTTCATTCCATAATTTCTTTGTTGCATCTGTTGGACCAACTAAGAAACTTGCATCACCAGTATATTCAGTGTAGTTCTTTTGGATAAAGTCTCTAACGTTGATTTCCTTAGACCATTTACCAGGGACAAAATCTTCCCATGCATTACTCATAATAAATACCTCTTTCTTTTATTAAGTAATTTATAAATATTTGTTATTTTTTATGGTGTTTTCTTCACCATTAGTATTATAAAACAACGATAAATAATTTTCAAGAAAAATGATAAAGTGAATTATTATTTTAATAATTTTTCTAATTTATCATCTAACCAAATTTCTAAGATTTCTTCAGGTTGAAATCCTACAACACGATCATATCCTACGCCATCTTTAACAAGTAAAATTGTAGGAGCTTGACGAACTTGAAATCGTTCAATTATATCTTCAGTAGTAGGATCAGCTTCAATATGAACTAACTTTACATCATCTCTATGTCCTACTAAATTATCTAAAACTGGCATTAAAGTAAGACAATTTGCACAAGATTCACCAGAAAATTCAACAACACAAACACCTTTTAAAATTTCATCAATGTTTTTTTTGTTAAATGCATTAATAGTTATCATTATTCATTACCTCTTAAAATATTTTTTGCTAATGTTACTTGTTCTTTTGTAGGAGGTTCTACTCCTTCAAGAGGATAAGGTATACCTAATTTTTCATATTTAACTTTTCCAAGTGTATGATATGGTAATACTTCAACTTTATCAACAGTTTTTAAAGTATCAATAAAAGCCTTCAAATCTCTTAATTCTTGTTCATCTGTAGTAATACCAGGAACTAAGACATGACGAATCCACATATGTTTATCATGGTCAGATAACCATTTAGCGAATGCTAAAGTATGATCATTTGATACACCTGTTAATTCTTTATGTTTTAAAGGATAAATTTGCTTAATATCTAATAAAAATAAATCAGCATACTTAATAAGTTCTTCATGTTTCTTTATTGATTCTTCACTATCAGGATTAAAAATAAAACCTGAAGTGTCAACGGCTGTATTTACACCATTTTCATGGAATTTTTTTAATAACTCGATAGCAAAATCCATTTGAGCAAGAGGTTCACCACCAGTAATTGTAATACCGCCTTCATTTGACCAATAATTTTTATATCTTATTGCTTGCTTATAAATATCATCAACACTATATTCAGTAGCACCTTCTCTATTCCAAGTATCAGGGTTATGACAATATTTACATCTTAAAGGACACCCTTTAAAAAATATAACAAAACGAATACCAGGTCCATCAACTGTACCAAATGATTCAAATGAGTGAATTAAGCCATTCATAATTAATCCTTCTTCCTATAATAAAAATAATTATTTTCAAAACTAGTTTCAATCTTATCTAAATAATATAAATATGCTAGATATGAACGTATTGTACTAGTCACTAGTAAATATTTATTATTAGATATTCTCAAATTATAAAAATCAAAAATTTCTTTTACTAATTGTTCTAAAGTTTTTTTAATTTCTAATTTAGTAAGTATTAAATCAATAATTTGATCAATTTGATTTAAATTAATATTTACTAAATCAGTTATATTTGTAGTTACATCCGAATGGCTAGGAACAATAAAATTGCCATTGAATGTTTTTAGCATATTAAGCGAATCTATATATCCTTTTACATCATATATAAGTAATATGTGTTCCTTATAAATTGTATCTTTATTGCCAATAGAATCCGCAACAAAATAGATATCATCACTAGTTTTATAACCAACCATATCATAATGGTGTCCTTTTAAACGAAACGATGTTATACCTTTCGGAAGACTTGATAAGTGTAATATATCTTTTTGCTCATCAATATGCATAAGTGGTGTGTCAAAACAAGCTAATGGATATCCTCCATATAAAAAACCTATATCTAATTTATCATCTCTTGCGAATGCTCTCTCAATTTGAGATGTAATCATATTGCACTTATAAATATTCATTAGATATTTATTTGCGCCCATATGATCTGCGTGAGCATGAGTATTTAGAATAAATTTAAGATTTAGATTATTTTTTTTTAGAATTTCATAAATTGTAGGGCCTACTTTAGCAAAACCTGTATCTATTAACACACAATCTGTAGAATTAAGTTTATAAAGACCAATATTAGTGGTTCCATCTATATAATATGTATTTCCTTTTAATTTATGTAATTCCATAGTTTTTTCACCATTTGACATTATACAAAAAATTAATAGAAAATTAAAGACATAAATAAAAATTACTAGCAAGAAGCTAGTAATAATTTATTAATTAATAATTTCTTTCAAGTACTCTCATTTTAGCGCTATGGCTACGATTATTGTTTTGAATTTCTTCATCGCTAGGTAAAATAGCGCTCTTATTAATCATTTTATATGGTGCTTCTAAATTTTTTGTCATAATAGGAAGTCCTTCTGGGATATCTAATGTTGAACATTTTTTAAATGTATATTTGCAAATCTTATCTTCTGCAGATTGGAAGGTAATAACTACAACTCTACCCTTAGGATTTAATAATTCTATTGCATCGTCTAATGATTTTTCAAATACATTAAGCTCATTATTTACAGCAACTCTTAATGCTTGAAATACTTTTTTTGCAGGATGACCTTTTTGATTTAATACTTTTTGAGGTAAAGCACTCTTTATAATATCAACTAATTCGAATGTTGTTTCAATTTCTTTAGTTTTACGATATTCAACAATTTTTTGTGCTATTTTTGAGGCGAATTTTTCGTCTCCATATTTGTTAAAATATAGAGCAAGTGTCTCATAGGAATCTTCATTTACTATTTTTTTAGCAGTTAATTCTTGTCTTTGATCCATTCTCATATCTAGTACTGCATCATATCTATATGAAAATCCTCTACTTGGATCATCAAATTGAAAACTTGAAACTCCTAAATCATATAGTACTCCATCAACATGATCAATACCTAATTTATTTAATTCTTCTTTTATATTTTTGAAATTAGAATTAATAATTGTATAATTTGTACCTATTTTATCTAAAACAGTTTTTGCTCGTGATATAGCATATTCATCTTGATCAAAAGAATACAAGTGTCCTGTTTTTAATTTTGATAGTATAAGTGATGAATGTCCGCCACCACCTAAAGTACAGTCAACATAAATTCCATCTTCTTTTATATTAAGGGCTTCTACAGCTTCATTTTTTAATACTGTAATGTGTTCATACATAATTTAACCTCCATAAATAGAAAATAGATGCCTTTAAGCATCTATTTCTATAAACTATTCAGATTCTTTTGTGTTCTTAATAGTTAATACTTGCTTTCCTTTGTAGAAACCACAATTTGTGCAAGCACGGTGAGCTAATGTTAATTCACCACAGTTAGGACATACGATCATACCTGGAACATTTAAAGCTAAGTGAGAACGTCTCATTCTCTTCTTCATCTTTGAAGTACGACGTTGTGGAACGATTGCCATAAAAACACCTCCTATTTTTTAAGCAAATCTGCTAAACCTGCAAATGCTGGATTAATTTTTTCTGATTCATCTTCATCATTATTATATTCTTCACCAGGTAAACGTACAGTCATTGGCTTATTACATAATATTTCAGTAAGAATGGCATCATATGTATCAATCACACCATTTTCGATTAGTATAGCATCATACTCACTAACATCATCTTTATTATCAGTATATAAGAAAGTTGCATTAGTGACTATATCGTAGGGCACCTCTTTTAAAGAGATAGAACTTTCAATCATTAAATTAATTTTAATACTACAATCAACTTGATAAAATGAATCTTGTTTTGTTAAAGTTTCAACAACAATAGCATTTGAACAAGACAAAATATCTTCAAGTCCAATCAAATCACTTGAAAAATCAATTTCTGATGTTTCAGTAATAGGTAATTTCATTTTTCTTAAATCTAAAGTTGTATATCTCATTATCAATTCACCCTAGCAATTAATTATATAATTTTTAAATATAACAGTCAATAATAATTTTTATTTTTTATACATTTATGTTAACAACGAATTTTGTATCTTTATTTTTGATTTTATACATTTAAAAAAGTAAAAAAAAGTTGTACTTTCGTACAACTCTAAAAGATTGCTTGGCAACTACCTACT
>CAVEPF010000040.1:0-2918 GCA_963617645.1 Anaerotignum sp.
GTGTAAGAGTTATTAGAGCATTTGATGCAAATGCGTATCAAAGTGAAAAATATGAAGCAACAAATAAAAAAGTATATAAAAATAATATATTCTTAACATATATTACAAGTGCTATGATGCCTTTTATTACCCTAATAATGGAAATCTTAACTCTTGCAATATATTGGATTGGTGCTTATATAATTAATGATACACCTATATATGAAAAAGCTGATGTAATGGGTGATATGATAGCTTACACTTCATATTCTATGCAAGTAGTTATGGCCTTTATCATGTTAATTGGTATCTTTATGTTACTACCTCGGGTTTTAGTTAGTGCAAAACGTATAAATGAAGTATTAGAAACTAAACCTAGTATTGTTGATGGAACTAAAGAAAACAATATACACAACGGTGAAATTGAATTTAAAAATGTTTCATTTTCATATAATAATGATGAAGCTTACAGTGTTTCAAATTTAAATTTCAAAATTAATAAAGGAGAAACTGTTGCTATTATAGGTCCTACAGGTTCAGGAAAAACAACAATAGTAAACTTACTAAATAGAGCATATGATGTATCTAAGGGTGAAATTTTAATAGATGGAATGAATATTAAAGATTATAAGTTGTCTGATTTAAATAACAGAGTATCTATAGCACACCAAAAAGCTTCATTATTTAAAGGTACTGTTAAATCAAATATAAGTTACGGACAAGAATTTAATGCTGATAAAGCAGAAATGGCAATAAACACTGCTCGTGCTAATTTCATTTATGAAAAAGATGGATTAGATAGTGAAGTTTCACAAGGTGCTACAAACTATTCAGGTGGACAAAAACAAAGATTATCTATAGCTAGAACTTTATATAAAGATAGTGATATATTTGTATTTGATGATACATTTAGTGCTCTAGATTTTAAAACTGATCAACTTGTGCGTAAAGGAATTAAAGAAAATTTCAGTGATAAAACAATTCTAATTATTGCCCAACGTATTGGTACAATTAAAAATGCTGATAAAATTATTGTTTTAAATGATGGTGTTATTGATTCAATTGGAACACACGATGAATTACTTAAAAACTCTAAATTATATCAAGAAATTGCATTATCACAATTAGATAAGGAGGAATTATAATGAAACAAAAGAAAGATTTTACTTCAATTAAAAAATTAATTTCATATTCTAAACCTTATTTAATTCCTCTTTTAATTTGTGTTATTTTTGCAATTGTGTCTGCTGTTTGTTCAATTATAGGTCCTTCAAAAATTAATGATTTAATGACTATCATAACTGATGGTATAATAAGTGGAATTGATTTAGATAAATTTAAAAGAAATGCTACAAATATTGTTATAATTTATGTACTTGGAGTTCTTGCTACCTACTTAATGGATGTTATTGCAGGTATTGTTTCTGCTAAATTATCCAAAAGATTAAGAAGTGATATAAATGAAAAACTAACTCATTTACCTCTTTCTTTCTATGATTCATCCCTTCGAGGAGATGTAATGAGTGTTGTTACAAATGATGTAGATACAATAAGCCAAACATTATCACAATCAATTGCTTATATTTTACAAGCTGTAATCTTATTCTTTGGAATTTTAATTATGATGTTTGTTACAAACTATATTTTAGCCTTTGTAACAATCGGAGTTTCAATACTTGGCTTTATTGCAATTATATTTATAGGTTCAAAGTCTAGACGTCATTTTGATAATAGACAACAATTGCTTGGTTCAATGAACGCAAGAGTTGAAGAAGTGTTTAGTAATCAATATTTAGTTCGTGAATATAATGCAACAAAGAACGAAATTGATATGTACGAAGAAATAAATAGTTCATTATTTAAAGCTAATCAAAAGAGCCAATGGTTATCAAATATGATGATGCCTATCATGAACTTAGTATCAAATTTAGCATATGCTTTAATTTATTTAGTAGGTGTTGCACTTGCACTTAAGGATGGACATGTTGATCCTACAGTATTAGCTACACTTGTAACATTTACAATATATGCTAGACTATTTAGTCAACCTCTTCAAACATTCTCACAAGCTATTACATATATACAACAAAGTAGTGCTGCTAGTAAAAGAGTATTTAGATATCTTGAAGAAGAGGCTGAAGAAGATGAATCTAGTAAAGATAATTTGATTAAAAATGCTAAAGGTAAAGTAGAATTTAAACATATTGATTTTTCTTATAATAAAGAAAAACAAATAATTAAAGATTTCTCACTAAGTGTAAAACCAGGCTCAAAAATTGCAATCGTAGGACCAACTGGCGCTGGTAAAACTACAATTGTTAATTTATTAATGAGATTCTACGAAGTAAATAGTGGTTCAATTTATATTGATGATATAAATATTTATGACACAAAAAGAGAAAATGTTCGTGATCAATTTGATATGATACTACAAGATACATGGTTATTTGAAGGCAGTATTAGAGATAATTTAAAATATAATAATCCAAACGTAACAGATGAAGAAATTTTAAACGTGCTAAACCTTGTAGGTTTAAAAAAATATATAAGTTCTTTACCAAACGGATTAGATACTATTATAAATTCGACATTATCTTTATCTGAAGGTCAAAAACAAGAATTGACAATAGCTCGTGCTATGTTAAGAAATTCTCCAATGTTAATATTAGATGAGGCTACAAGTAATGTTGATACTAGAAGTGAAATTGTTATTCAAAATGCTATGGATTGTCTTATGAAAGGAAGAACTTCATTTGTAATAGCACATAGATTATCAACTATTAAAAACGCTGATTTAATTCTTGTTTTAAATAATGGTGAAATTGTTGAAACAGGAAATCATAAAGAATTACTAGAAAAAAATGGTTTTTATGCAAAACTTTATAACGCTCAATTTGATATTGATAATGAGGATACAATTGAATTAGATTAATCTTAGA
>CAVEPF010000041.1:0-2501 GCA_963617645.1 Anaerotignum sp.
TAGTAATTTAAAATAGTTTTTATTATAATATTTTACAATTGTAATTCTTTAATTATGTACAATTTGAAAATCGAAATTAAGAGGTTATCTATGTTAACAAAAGAAGAAATTATTAAAGTATTAGAAGAAAACGATTTTAAATCTAGTGATACAATTTTAATACACTCGTCCCTAAAATCATTAGGACCTATTGAAGGCGGTTCTGTTACACTTATAGATACATTAAAGGAATATTTTAAAGATGGTCTTGTAATTTTCCCTACTCATACATGGTCATTTATGAATAGTGAGAATCAAACACTAGATTTAAATGAGGCTAATTCTTGTGTGGGAGCACTTACAAATATAGCTTTACAAAATGGATATATTAGAAGTTTTCATCCTACACATTCCGTTTGTGCATACGGAAAAAATGCAGAATCATATTTAGCTTGTGATGATTTTGCAAGTACTCCAGTAAATCCTAATGGTTGTTTTGGTGTTCTTGGCAAGCTTCATGCAAAAATTATTTTTATTGGCTGTCCTCTTTCAAAAAATACGTTTATACATTCTATCGAAGAGAAATATAATGTAAGTGATAGGTTTACAAGTCACATATATCACTTTTATTCTAAAAAAGATGATATCATAAAAGAATATTATGTTAGAAAACATTATTCTACTTTGAATCCTCATATTTCTAATAATTATGTAAAACTTGAAAAGCCTTTTGAACAACTTAATATTTCAAATATATTTATGTTAGGTTTAGCAAATTGTCTATCTTTAGATGCATACATGTGTGAAAATTTTGTAAGTTATTTATTAGAAAAAAATATTCATATTTTTGATGATGAAGAGCAAATAGATATTAAATTAATTAATGAATATGAAGAAACAAGAAAATCCTAACTATATTAATTTAAAAAAATTATATTTAAGTTAGTTAATGACTTTATAATATTTATACTCAATGAGAAATGTGTTAATTTTCATAGTGACTTTAAAGGTGATAAATTCTAGACATATTATATGATTTTGCAACTTTAAAATATAATCAAAAATATATTGAGAATTTTTCTCGTGTCTAATTATACCCAATGTAGAAATAACTCTAAAATTATGATACAATCATAATCAATAAGAATAAGTAGGTGATATTGTGGCTTTATACTTAAATCAAGACGATTCTGCATTCTATGAATCTCTTAATGGCGATATTTTTGTTGATAAATCTTTGCTAATAAGAGAATGTAATAACAAGATTAGAAAACCAAATAAATTTATGTGTGTTACTCGTCCTCGCCGTTTTGGAAAATCTATGGCGTTAGCTATGTTAAATGCCTATTATTCTAAAGGCTGTGACTCAAAAGAACTTTTTAAAGGTCTTAAAATAGAAAATGACGAATCTTTTTTAACACATTTAAATAAACATAATGTTATCTGGATTGATATGTCAGAACTATATACTGGATTAAATGACAAAAATATCTTTGTACAAAAACTTAAAGAATACTTATATCTAGATTTAAAAAACAAATACAGTGATTTAGAGTTAAACTTTAATTTAGAAGATGGAACTTTTTTAGCAAATGCGATTAAAGAAATTAATTCAAGATTAAACGAACGTTTTATTTTTCTTATAGATGAATGGGATGTTATATATAGAGAACAAGAAGATAACGCAAAGCTTTGCGAAGAATACACTGAATTTTTAAGAAATTTATTTAAATCGAGTTCAGTTTCCTCTTGTCTTGATTTAGTATACATGACTGGAATACTTCCTATAAAACGTTATTCTACTCAGTCAACATTAAATATGTTTACTGAGTATAATATGATTAATTCAAGATCATTAAACGAATTTATAGGTTTTACTGAAGATGAAGTTAATGATTTATGCAATAAATATAATAGAGATTTTAATGAAATTAAAACTTGGTATAATGGCTATATCTTAAATGGGGTGGCTTTATATAATCCTAAGTCTGTAGTTGAGGCTGTAATAAACGGGGAATGTGATGATTATTGGACGCAAACATCGGCTATTGAAGCTGTAACTAATTACATGAATTACGATAATGGTGAATTAAAAGATATAATTGCTAAAATGATTGTTGGCGAATCTGTAGATGTTGATGTTTCACTTTTTGAAAACGATTTAACTAAAATAGATTCTAGGGACGCAGCACTTACTGTATTAATTCATTTAGGCTATCTAGCATATGACAACATTGAAAAAAAGTGCTATATACCAAATTTTGAAATAAGACAAGAATTTGAACGCGCTCTTAGAAAACTTAATTGGATTGACTTATATAATCCCATTTCAAATTCAAAAAAATTATACGAGGAAACATTAAAAGGAAATACTGATTTTATTAATCAAACATTTGATTATAATCACAAAGAGCTTGCTGGGCCTTTTAATAAAAACAAAGAAGATATATTAGGCGTAATTACAATTATTTCTTATTATAGTGTTAAACAATACTATGATATTCATAAAGAAGTTAATACTA
>CAVEPF010000042.1:0-10529 GCA_963617645.1 Anaerotignum sp.
TCCATACTTAAATTATACTACAAAAAGAGGTTCACTCCCAGATTTAAGTCTGAGTATGAACCTCTTTTTTGTTTATTTGAAGCTGTTTATTTTTTTACAGCCCCTTTTTTTAAAAAATTCATTGATTTATTACAAGAAAAAATATTGTATATATTAAAATTAGGCTCTAAATTAATCTTTAGAGGCTTTTTTTGCTATTTTTGATAAAAAAATAGTTTTAAGTAAAAACGCTTAAAAACCTTTAAAATTAAATTAAATTATGCTATAATTTTAGCGTGGTGATTTTATGGAAACTATTCAAATTAAAGATGATAAGGAATTTATTACTTTAGGACAATTACTTAAGATTGTAGGCCTTATTCAAACAGGCGGAGAAGCTAAAATTTTCCTTGAAGAAAATGATATTTTAGTTAATGGCGAAATAGATAAAAGAAGAGGAAGAAAGCTTTATCGCAATACAACTGTTGTAATTGGTAAAGAAACTTATAATATTATCTAGCATGATTAAAAGTATTGAATTGACTGATTTTAGAAAATTTAATAATGCTACCTTTGATTTAGATAAAAATTTAGTTTTTATAGTTGGAAATAATGCGGTTGGGAAAACAAGTATTCTTGAAGCTATTTATTTTATGTCACGCATCAAAAGCCAAAGATCAAATAACTATAGAGATTTAATTAAATATGATTGTCCTTTTTGTAAAGTTAAAATGACTACTGATTCAGGTAATTTTGAATTTGTAATTTCACAAAATTCAAAACTTTATAAAAAAAACAATATAGAAATCAAAAAAGCTAAAGATTTTTTTGGAAATACGCCTTTAATTTTATTTAGTCCTGATGATATTAATTTGATTAAAGGTTCTCCTAGCGTAAGAAGAAAATTTTTAGATATGGAATTATCTTTACTTAATAAAAAGTATTTAGAAACTTTAGGTAAAACTAATTTTTATTTACGTGAACGAAATACTTTACTTCAAAGCGATAAATTTGATGATACTATGTATCAAATTTATACAAAAAACTTATGCGAAGAAGAGATTAAGATAATTAAAAGTAGAGTTAAATTTTTAAATTTAGTTAATGAGAAAATTAATATAATACACCAAAGTATAGCTTTTGGCGAAAAGATAGAGTTAGTATATAAAAATACATTAAATCTTTCTGAACCATATAAAAGCTATCAAAATGTTTACATAGAAGAAAAGAAATATAAATCAACATGTATAGGATACCATAGAGATGATTTTAAAATTTATCTAAATGGTATAGATGCATCTAGATTTGCAAGCGAAGGACAAATGCGTAATATTGTAGTTTCTTTAAAAATTGCACTTGTCTTAGTTTATGAAGAGTATCTAAATGTTTCACCAGTTCTTTTGCTAGATGATTTATTTTCTTATTTAGACACTAATAGACAACAAAACATTATTGAGTTCTTGAAGACAAGGCCTCAAACAATCATAACTACTACGTCTTTAGATAATTTTAATTCTTTAAAAGACGCTGCGTATATTATCAAACTATAGGAGGCTTGTATGGCTAATTTAGAAGAAGAGAAAAAATATAGTGCTGACTCGATAAGAGTTCTTGAAGGACTTGAACCTGTAAGAGTTAGACCTGGTATGTACATAGGTTCTACATCAAGTAGAGGTTTACATCATTTAGTTTGGGAAATTGTAGATAACTCAATTGATGAAGCTTTAGCAGGATTTTGTACTCATATCGAAGTAGACTTACTTAAAGGTGAAATTATTAGTGTAACTGATAATGGACGTGGTATGCCTGTTGATATTCACCCTAAGACTGGACGCCCTGCTGTAGAAACAATTTTTACAGTATTACATGCTGGTGGTAAGTTTGATGGATCAAGCTATAAAGTTTCTGGCGGATTACATGGTGTAGGTGCTTCTGTAGTTAATGCATTATCAGAATATTTAACAGTTACGGTTAGAAGAAACGGTCATATATACGAAGAAACATTTGAACGTGGTAAAGTAAAAGAAGATTTACATATCATTGGCGATTGTGATCTTTTAGATACTGGTAGTAACGTAAGATTTAAAGCGGATAAAGAAATATTTACTGAAACTACAACTTATAATTTTGAAACTTTAAGAACACGCGTACAAGAATTAGCTTTCTTAAATAAGAATTTAAAAATTACTATTCGTGATTTAAGAGATGAAGAAAATAAAAAAGAATTCACTTATCTTTATGAAGGTGGAATTATTGAATATGCTAGATTTATCGACGCTAAAAAAGATAAGTTACCTCAAAATCAAGATAAAGTAATATATGTAGATCAAATTGATGAAAAAACAAACATTACTGTAGAAGTAGCTCTTCACTATAACGCAAGCTATGATAGTGATGTTAGAACATTCACTAATAATATTCATACAATTGAAGGTGGAACACATTTAGAAGGTTTCCAAACTGCTTTACGTAGAGAAATTAATAAGTATGCTCACGACAAAAAGTTACTTAAAGATAATGATGAAGATTTAAAGAATGACGATTTTAAAGAAGGTTTAACTGCTGTTATTTCAATTAAGCACCCTAATCCTGAATTTGAAGGTCAAACAAAGACAAAACTTGGAAATTCTGAAGTTCGTGCAATCACTAGTAAGATTTTTGGGGATGCACTTGAAAATTACTTACTAGAAAATCCTGAAGCTGCTAAAGAAATAGTAGATAAATGTATGACTGCAGCTCATGCTAGACAAGCTGCTGAAAGAGCTCGTCAAGCTACAAGACGTAAGAGTCCTCTAGATTCTTTTGGTATTGTTTCTAAGCTTGCTGATTGCCGTAGTAAAGATGCTGAAAAATGTGAATTATATTTAGTAGAGGGAGACTCTGCCGGTGGTTCTGCTAAACAAGGTAGAAACTCTATGTATCAAGCAATCTTACCTTTACGTGGTAAAGTTTTAAACGTTGAAAAAGCTAGCTATGAAAGAGCTGTTCAAAATAACGAAATTCAAACTATGTTAACTTGTATTGGTACAGGATTTAAAGCTCATGATGAAAATGGTAATGTTATTGATACATTTGATATAACTAAAGCTAGATATCATAAAATTGTAATCATGACCGATGCCGATGTTGATGGTGACCATATTTGTATTTTATTACTTACTTATTTCTTCCGTTTTATGCCAGGTTTAATTGAAGCTGGTTATATCTATATTGCTAAACCACCTCTATATAAGATTCAATCAGGTAAGAGAGTTGAGTATGCATATAGTGATGAAGAAAAAGACAAATTCGTTGCTGAAATGGGTGAAAGAACAAGCATTCAACGTTACAAAGGTTTAGGTGAAATGGACCCTAGTCAGTTATGGGAAACTACAATGGATCCACTAAAGAGAACACTAACTCGTGTAACTATAGAAGATGCTAAGGAAGCTGACATGTACTTTAATATGTTAATGGGTGACGAAGTAGAACCTCGTAAAGAATTTATTAAAGATAATGCCCAATTTGCTACTATAGACGCTTAAGGAGTAATTTATGGAAGATAAAGATAATGAAATTAAAAAAGATGACGATCTAGAAAACGAAGAATATCTTCAAGAAGGCGAAGTTAGTGATGAAAATTTCACTCATGGTAACATCGACTCTGTTAAACTTGAAGGAAAACTTAAACAATCTTTCTTAAATTATGCAATGAGCGTAATTGTAGATAGAGCTTTACCTGATGCTCGTGATGGTTTAAAACCAGTTCAACGTCGTATTTTATACGATATGGATGGTCTTAAAATCACTTATAATGTAGCACATAAAAAGTGTGCTCATATTGTTGGTGACGTTATGGGTAAATATCACCCACATGGTGACTCTTCAATTTATGAAGCATTAGTACGTATGGCTCAAGATTTCTCTTATAGATATCCTTTAGTTGACGGACATGGAAACTTTGGTTCAGTAGATGGTGATGGTGCTGCGGCGTATCGTTATACAGAAGCTAGAATGAGCAAAATTTCTAGTGAAATGTTAAGAGATATTAGAAAAAATACTGTTGATTTTATTCCAAACTACGATGGTACTGAAGAAGAACCTTCTGTATTACCTAGTAGAATTCCTAACTTACTTGTTAATGGTTCAACAGGTATTGCTGTAGGTCTTGCGACTAACATTCCAAGCCATAATTTAGGTGAGGTTATTGACGGCGCAATCGCTTATATGGAAAACGAAGATATCACTTGTGATGAATTAATGACTTATATTAAAGGTCCTGATTTCCCTACTGGTGGTATTATAATGGGTTTTGATGGTCTTCGTGAAGCTTATCAAACAGGTCATGGTACAATTACTATTAGATCAAAGACTGAAATATACGAGCCTAAAAACAATAAAGGACATAACGAAATCATTGTTACTGAAATTCCTTATGGTCTTCGTAAAACTCAATTACTTGAACGTATTGGAACAGTTTGTAAAGAACATATAGTCGAAGGTGTATCAGATTTAAGAGATGAATCTTCAATGAAGGGTATGCGTATCGTTATTGAACTTAAAAACGATGCAAATCCTAATGTTGTTTTAAATAATTTATTTAAATATACTCCATTACAATCAAGCTTTGGTATTAATATGATAGCACTTGTTGACGGAGCTCCTGAAAGCCTTTCTTTAAAGCGTGCAATAAGCGTTTATATTGATCACCAATTAAACGTTATTACTCGCAGAATTCAATTTGATCTTGATCAAGATTTAAAGAGAATGCATTTACTTGAAGGTTATATGATTGCAAGTGATAATACTGATGAAATCATAAAAATCATTAAGTCAAGTAACGAAGAAGATGGCGGTAAAGCTCGTTTAATGTCTAGATTTAATTTAGATGATGTTCAAGCTCAAGCTATTTTAGATATGCAACTAAGAAGATTATCTGGTTTAAATAGAGAAAAAACTGAAGAAGAATATCATAACCTAGAACTTGAGGTAAAAGACTTAAGAGAAACTCTTGAATCTAAAGAAAAGAAAGAAGCTATTTTAAAGACTGAACTTCTTGAAATAAAACAAAAATATGGTGATAAGCGTAAATCCGAACTTCAATTACATACATCAATTTCAATTGAAAACGAAGACTTAATTCCTCGTGAAAAGATTATGGTAACTGTAACTGAACAAGGATATACAAAACGTTTAAATCTTGATGAATACCATTCTCAAAACAGAGGTGGTGTTGGTGTTTCTAGCATCAAAACAAAGGATAAAGATCATGTTAAGTTATTCTTATATGCAGAAACACATGATTACTTACTATTCTTTACAAACACAGGTCGTGTTTATAAGTTAAAAGCTTATAATATCCCTGAATCTAGTAAGAATGGTAAAGGAACTCCTGTTGTTAATCTATTAAAGATTAAAGAAGGAGAAACTATTGAAGCTATAACTTCAATTTCTGAGATTAAAGGAAATACAAATTCGCTATTCTTTGTAACACGTAAAGGTATTATAAAACGTTCTCCTTTATCTAATTTCCAAAACATCATGACATCTGGTATTAAGGCTATTAACTTTAAAGAAGATGATTCTTTACTTACTGTACTTGTTACAAGTGGTAACGACTATATTACTCTAGGTGCTTCAAATGGTAAATCAATTACATTTAAAGAAACTGAAATAAGAGATATGGGACGTTCTGCAAGTGGTATTAGAGGTATGCGTCTAGAAGACGACGAAACAATTATAGGTGCATCTGTAATACATAACGAATCAGATATGATTTTATCTTTAAGTGCTAATGGTTATGGTAAGATTACACCAGCTACTGATTACCGTGTTCAAAGTAGAGGCGGTAAGGGTATTAAGACACTAAAGACTACAGAAAAGAATGGTAACTTAGTTGCACTTGCGGCCGTAGATCCTACTTTAGACTTAATAATTACAACAAATAAAGGTATTACAATTCGTGTACATATTAATTCTATTTCTGAAACAGGTAGAAATAGCCAAGGTGTAAGAATTGTTAAGTTAAGAGAAAATCAATATATTACAAATGTTGCTATCGTTCCTATGAGTGAAGAAACAGAAGAAGATGAAACTCAAGGAAACGAAATTAACGAATAAAATTTAATAGATAGAAACTAAACTCTCTAATATATAGGGAGTTTATTCTATATAAAGAAAAAGGAAAAGGAAAGAAAGGAGGAAATCAAATGATTTTAACTCAAGCATATGAAAATTTCACTCATGTAGCAAGTAATGATCCAATTGTTGAACTTATTGAAAAATGGTCAGGATATGAATTTACTAGCTTAACATGGTATGCAATTATTATACGTTTATTACTTGCAGTATTACTAGGTTCTATTATAGGTGCTGAGAGAGCAACAAAAAGCCATGCAGCCGGACTCAGAACGTATATTCTAGTGTGTATTGGTTCTTGTAGTGCAACACTTGTTAACGAATTCATGCGAGGTAATGCAGATTTAAGTAGAATAGCAGCCGGTGTTATCACTGGTATTGGTTTTATTGGTGCAGGTACTATTGTAATAACAAGCAGAAATCAAGTACGTGGTTTAACTACAGCCGCTGCACTATGGGCAGTAGCTTGTACAGGTCTTGCGTTTGGTATAGGTTTTTACACATTAGGTATTATTTCATCATTACTTATAATAGTTGCTGTAATGTTACTTCCTAAACTTGAAGGAAGATTACAAGATAGAGCAAGAATGTATGATATACACGTTGAACTTATGACACGTCCTGATTTAAAGAAATTATTAGATTATTTAAGAGGTAATCAAATTTCGATTAAATCAATAGCTTATGATCCAGCTTATGCTAATTCTGGTTTGTCTGTGTATACACTTGGTTTAGTAAGTGATAATAAAAATTTTATAAGTCGTAGTGATTTATTGAAAAACTTACAAGAATTAGAATATGTAAATTACTGTGAAGGAATTGATCAATAACATTAAGAAGTCTATTTAAAATAGGCTTCTTTTTACTTGCTTAATATATTTAGTTTTATTGTAAATCGACAAAATTTATGATAAAACTTATTAAAAAAAGAGGTTATATATGATTAAAAAAATATTTGTGTTTTCAGTTTTATTTTTAAATTTTTTTGTAATTTTTAACATAAAAAGTAAAAAAATATATGCAAGTGATACATCATTAGCTTCAAACGATGCAGAAAGTGCTTTATATGGTCTTTCTATTGATAAATCTCTATGGGATGTTCGCTGGAATAATTACATTAAAGAATTCAAAACTACATGGAATGATGCTGTTTATGGTTTAACTGATATCCATGTAGGAGAGGCTTTTTATAAAGAAAAAATTAATAATCAATATTGGACATGTATGATTTTTGCAATTAAAACAATGCCCAAAAATACTTATAGACAAGTTCAACATCATTTTTTATGGAATAAATGGGATGAAGATGTATTACAATATGGTGTATTGAGTTATGTTAATGTAAAATGTGATATAAATGAAAGTAGTGCTTCACTTATTGACTCATCACCAAAATATGTAGCAAATTCTACCTCATATTCAATTTCTTCAAGTACATCCGTCGGAACAAGTGGAGTTGATGTAGGAATCAGCGGTGGTGTTTCTTTTAGTGAAAACGCAATAGATATTACAAATAATACTAATTCAAGTAATAAAGTTGTTGATATTAAAGTATCAAGAAATAATAAAGCTGATAATGCACAAGCTAAGAAACAAATGGCTCAAGAAAATTGGTGGTATTTTAGATATGATGCACTTACTGATAATAAATATCTAAAACAAAAGATGACATTTGAGTTACAATATCAAATGCTTGAAGATTTACCAGAGAAAAATCCTAACATATGGCGTACTTCTAGATCAACATTTATATTGTCGTTTGTATAAAGGTGATATATGAAAAAGAAAATTATAGTTTTTTTTAGTTTAATTGGCTTTGTTATTTGTTTACTTGTTGTTATTACTTTGACACATAACTATATTGTGTATAAAAAAAATCAAGAAGTAATTAAGCAAACTTCTTATTATAAGTCTTGTGAAATTATTAACAAGTACGAGACAAATATTATGATTTATGGTAAAGAAGAAAGAACATTTAAATATTTATCACCAACATATATAGATGATTTATCAAATATAGACACAAGTAGTCAATTTAATGTGTTAATTGTTAATGATTTATATTCTGAAACTAAAATGGAAGATAGTGATTATCAAAATATTTATAATTTTATCAATAATAATTCTAATAAATTGATGTTTATATATTATGGCAATTTGAAATTTGATAAATTAAGAGAATTTGGTTTGTTAAAAGTTAATATAATTGGTGATACATTAGGAATTTTTCATGGTCCTTTTCAATATAGTGAGGGTTGTTTTTATTTTAAATCTGATTTTTCTAATGATGAGCTTTATCCTAATTTATTTGAAGAATGTTTTGCATATCTTATTGTTGATGAATACATTAAGAAAGTAATATAATTATGATAAAAATAACTAATGCAACTAAAATTTATAACAATACGGTTCTTGCAATCGATAACATTTCTCTTGAATTTAGGAATAAGGAATTGGTGTTTATTGTAGGTGGTTCTGGTAATGGAAAATCTACATTATTAAATGTGTTAGGTGGTCTAGATAATTTAACAAGCGGTAACATTTCTATTAATGATAAAAATATAAATGCGTCAAACAGTTTTGAATTATCTCAAATTAGAAACTCATATTTTGGTTATGTATTTCAAGAATTTTATTTTGATGAAAATTTAAATGTTTTAGATAATATTTTGTTAAGTGTTCAAAAGAATAATATTGATATTCAAACTATATATAACTTAGCTGATAAACTTAAAATTAAGCACTTATTAGAAAGAAAAACAAATGAGTTATCAGGCGGCGAAAAACAAAGGGTTCAAATATTACGAGCATTAGTTAAAAATCCTCAAGTAATTTTAGCTGATGAGCCAACAGGTAACCTTGATAATTCTATTAAAAAAGATATATATCAAATATTTAAAGAAATATCAAATAATCATTTAGTTATAATTGTTTCACATGATTTAGATATGGCTCATATGTTTGCAGATAGAATAATAACTCTAGATAAAGGTAAAGTTATTCTTGACGAACAAATTAAAAAAAAGTCATATTTTGTTAATAATGAATTAATGGATTTGTCTGAATTAACTATGTTTATTGACTTTAACCCAAATGATAATTTAAGTTTAGAAATCAAAAGGAAAATTGAAGAAAAATCACCAAAACAATTAGATAATATTAAAGTAAAAGAAAATAAAAAAATATCATCTAAGTTTATTCGAAAATATGATAAAGAACTTAGAAAACATGATAAAGTAAATTATATTTTTAATGTTTTTATATCATCATTTTTGCTATGTTTTTTAATGTTTGTTCTTTTTTTGATTTCTTATAATTCTAATGACTCAGTTAAAAAATATTTAAATAATAATTTTTATAACGATTATATATTATATAACGAAGTCTCTTATACAAATGATTTTGAAGAAGAATTTAATAAATCTTTATACACAGGTAAAAACTTTTATAATAATTTAGTTTCTAATAATTTAAACGTAAAACCAGTTATAAATGAAAATGTAATTTATAATGATTATAGTATTAGTACTAATGTAATAATTGATACAGAGATAGATAGTTCAAGTTGTCAAATATCAGATTATTTTTCTTATAAAAATAAAATTTGTCTTAATGATACATTATATTTTAATAATAAAGCTTATGTTGTAGATAAGATTCTTGAAACTGATTATAACAAATATAAGTATATTTTTGAATCTAGTAATATAAAATACAATCAATTAAAAAGTGAATTATTACAACATATTAATTTTGTAAAGATTAGTTATCAAAATATAAAATCTAATACTTTAAATATTTCATTTTCAAATTTTACAATATCTGCGTTTCAAAAGTATTCAAATTCATATTGTTCTCTTAGTGCAAATAAAGATTTAAATATATCAAGCAATGAAATTATTATCTCAAAAAAATTTGCTTTAGAGAATGGTATAGAACAAAGTGATTTAGGCAAGACATACTATTTTAAAAATATAAGAGACAAAAAATATAACAATTTTTATGATGATCAAGTTAACATGTATGATTATTATAATAATGGTTTTGTTTTAAAAGATATAATAGATGATAATAATAGTGATTTCTATTTAAATTATGAAATTTTTGAACAAATTACTTTTGATTATGATTATTACACAAGACCAAGTTTCTATTTAGTCGATAATAGTAGTAATTTATTAAATTTAAATTATTATAAATTCGAAGAATCAAATATATCTTCGTTTTATCTAAAAGGTCTATCATTTGATGAAAATAAGGCATATTTAATTATTATATTTATTTCGTTTGTAATGTTATTATGCATATACTATCTAATGAATTTAAATCAATCATATAATAAATATCAGAAAAATTTTGGTTTATTTTTAAGTTTTGGATATGATTACACTGATATTAGCAAAATATATTTATATCATTCTATTATATATAAT
>CAVEPF010000043.1:0-1994 GCA_963617645.1 Anaerotignum sp.
AGTATATCCTTTTACATTTGGTAATATACAGCATATTCCTCTAATAATTAAATCTATTTTAACATTATTCTTAGAAGCTTCTACAAGTTTATTAATTAAATCCATATCAGTGATTGAATTCATTTTCATGAAAATATAACCGTTTTCTTTAAGCAATATTTGTTCATCAATCATTTTTATAATACCGCTTTTTAATGTACTAGGGGATACAAGTAATTTTGTATATGTGTGATTTAAATTAGATAATAACATATTGTTAAAGAAATTATTAGCATCTTCTCCAATCTCTTGGTTACTAGTAATATATGAATAGTCTGTATATATGTTAACAGTTTTTTCATTATAATTACCTGTACCAATTTGCGTAATATATGTTACTTTATTATTTACTTTTCTTGTAATTAAACAAATTTTAGAATGAACCTTATAATGTTCAAATCCATACATTATATGGCATCCTGCTTCTTCTAACTTTTCTGAGAAATCTATATTATTTTGTTCATCAAAACGAGCACGAAGTTCTATTAAAACATATACTTCTTTTCCATTTTCTAATGCTTGGCATAAATAATCAACAAGTTTAGATTTTTTAGATAGTCTATAAATAGTTATCTTAATTGAAACTACATTTTTATCATATGCGGCCTCTTTAATCATCTTTAAGAAAGGATCCATTGATTCAAAAGGATAGAATAAAAGTGCATCATGTTTAAGTATTTGTGGAATAATTTTATTATCTAGAGAGATAAATTGATTATCTTTTTGCACAAGTTTTGGATAAAAATATTTTGGATTATGTGATTCAATTAAATCATATACAAAATCAAATTTAAGTGGTGATTTGTTTAAAAATACTTGTGATTTCTCAAGGTCTAATTTTTTAAGTAAAATATGTTCCTCAAACGAATTAAGAGCTGTATTTGTCTCAAGACGAACAGGTTTTAATTTAGATCTTTTCTTAATTAAACCCTTCATTACATTTTTATAATCAAATAAAACTTCGTTTTCTACATCATCAATAGAAATATCAGAATTTCTTGTAATAGATATGATACTTTTATGCGTAATAGTATATTTTTTAAATATAGTATCTGCTAAATCGTAAATTAACAGGTGAGTAAAAATATAATCATTATTTATACGTTCATATTTAGGTAATATATTAGGAATTTCTACTAGACCTAACACTTCTTGATTTTTAATACTTAATGTAACAACTAAATATAATACTTTATTTTCAATATGCGGGAAAGGATGATTAAAATCAAGTATTTGTGGTGAAAGTAATGGCAAAATATCTTCTTTAAAATATTTTTTAAGTGACTTTTTATCTTCTTGCGAAAATTGATTTAGTGAATAAAAATGAATATTTTCTTTATCTAAACATTCTAATAAATTTTTATAAACTTCATCTTTTTTCTTAATTAATTGTTTTACCTTACTTGTAATACTGCTAATTTCATCAGTAATTGACATATCAGTTTTTGAATCTTTTGAATCAGGATTTAATTCTTTTATATTTAAAAGACTTCCTACACGAATCATAAAGAATTCATCTAAATTTGAAATGAAAATTGAAAAGAATTTAAGTCTTTCCATTAGTGGAGTAGTATTATCATTTGCTTTATCAAGAACTCTTTCATTAAACGAAAGCCATGATATTTCTCTATTTAGAGTATAGGGTAACTTCATATCTAGGCCTCATTTAACATATGTGTTAAATATCCTTCTCTTACGCCGCCATCACAAACCACAATATTTTTAGCTTCAATATATTTCATAACTGTTTTAATTATAATTAAACTTGTACTAACTGTTAAAGCTCTTTCAGGTACAACATTTAAAACAAGTTTTAACCATTCATTAGGATTTTCATTTAACATCTTATACCATCTTTTAACATCAAGATAAGTAAATCCTGTTTCTTCAAGACCAGTTTCCTTTTTCTTGATTTTAAGTAGTGCTCTAATAGAGCCACCTACACCGTATATAAT
>CAVEPF010000043.1:2004-4227 GCA_963617645.1 Anaerotignum sp.
AGAAATATTTTCATTATTTAATAATTTGATAATATATTTTTCCATTTTTTTAGTTTTAAAATCTAGTACATTTTTCTTATTTAAGAAAGCTTCTTGCATATTAAGTGAACCTGTAGGAATTGACTTTCTTTGTTTTACCTCTTTGTGCTCAAAGAATGTAAGTTCTAAACTACCACCACCAATATCAAGTACTACTCCATTTTCTGTTTTAATAGATAAAGATACACCTAAATAACTATATAAGGCTTCATCTTCTCCAGACAATATTTGAACATCAAAACCTGTTAATTCCTTAATTTGTGTTAGAACTTCTTCTGTGTTAGATATGTTTCTAAGCGACGCTGTAGCAAACACATAACACTTCTCTACCTTAAGTAATGATATAATTTGGTTATATTCATTTAAAACTCTAGCACATTCATTTATTCCTTCTAGAGTTAATTTATCAAGTGATCTATAACTTATTAATTTACTAAATTCTTTTTTATCAATAATTGCTTTAAGTTTATCATTTTCTACTTTGTAAATTTTTAATCTTATTGTATTAGAACCAATGTCTATAACTGCGTACATATTAAATCTCCTATAATCAATTAATTTTATCATTTCTTAAATACTTTTCTTGTATCGATATCGTAAAGAAATGTATAGAAGTTGTAAATTGTGCTTATTGTTTAATAGAATACTTACTAGCAAACAAAAAAAGACTATTAGCAACATAGTCTTTAAATCAATTCATCATTTAATATTCATAGTAAATTTACAATTAGGATAATTAGAACAGCCTTTAAAATTTCCATATTTTCCTTGTTTTAGAATAAGGTTACCACCACATCGCGGGCATATACCATCTTCTATTTCTTTTTGTGTTTGTCTTATATTTTTTACGTGTTCTCTATTAGTCATTTTTGTAGAAGATGACATTAATTTATTGTAAATTGAATCTATCTCTTCCTTAGATAATTTAACCCCATTATCAAAATTGTTTAGGTAAGATTTTAAATCTTTTAAATTAATAACATTTTCACATTCTATTTTATCTGCATTATTTTGTACTAATACAACTACTGAATTTATTATATAACGGTTTCCTAAAACCTTACTTATATGATAAATATGAGATTTATTTTGTTTTAAAGGATTTACAAATTGATGTTTTTCTTTGTTATATAAACATTGTGTCCATTTATCTTGTTTTTCACTTCCAAAAATCCAACCTTTATAGTTCTTTGTTTCAATACAAAAAATACCATTTTCTCTTATTACAACATGATCAATTTGGTGACTCTTAGAATTTTCATCAACAATTATTAAATTACTAATTAGTTTATGATTATTACCCAAAATTAAAGGATTAAGTTTTATATTAACTTTATATTCACCAACTTTTCCTGTTATATTTTTAGTAGCAGGATTTAATAACATCTTTAAAAGTCCCATATAAGTTTCTACCTTTCATTAAATTAAATTTCATTAATATAATTTAATTATTTTAGTATCAAATAAACTAAAATCAATTTATTATTTTAAAATATCTATGCTATCATCAAACATTTTTGAGTGATAATGTTCTGATATATCCTCTCTCTCAAATACTTCAAGCATTATTTTAAAATTATTTGCTAAATTATATTTAGATAAATCATCCCTATTAATCCAAAAGTTTTTCCCCTCATTATTAGATATTAATTCTCCACTAAAACAATTTGTCTTAAATAAAAAACATACATTTCTAACATCATCTTTAAACCATTGTTTAACACCACATAGTTTTAGATTAGTAATATCAAGACCTGTCTCTTCTTTAATCTCTCTTATAGTTGAATCAACAATAGATTCGTGCTTCTCTACATGTCCTCCCGGGAAAGCAACCCCGACCCACGATTTAATTCTATCTTGAACTAAAATTTTATCCTCTTTATATATCATACACATATTAGTAAGTATAACATTTTCTGGATTATGCATTTTTAATACCTCTCTTTAAATTTTTAAAAATAGCAAATAAAAATACTAGAATATTAATAATTTATTCTAGCATGTTTTATTTAATTTATATCTTAATTATATCAATTTTAGAACTGTGTTTTAAGTTACTTGAATCATATGATATACCAAGTAATAATACATCACCTTTGTATGAGCCTAGCGTATTAACATATTCTTTTTCTTTTATTTGATTAATTGCGTCTATAGGTGTTGAATCAACTTTAAGTTCTATTA
>CAVEPF010000044.1:0-1390 GCA_963617645.1 Anaerotignum sp.
TTTTAAAGTCTCTTCATATAGTTTTTTAGAATTAGAAATAGGATTATATAAATCAGTCCAATTAAGTTTTCTAAGAGCACGTTCAAATTCTTGCCTAATTTCGTAATCTGGTATATAGCAGGTTTCACTTTTCTTATCATAAGCTAAATACCCAAGATGTATTAAAACAGTGAGTGCTGCGTCCCTAGAGTCTATTTTAGTTAAATCATTTTCAAAAACAGATACATCTATATCTACTTTGTTTCCAACTAGCATTTGACAAATGATATCTTTTAACTCTCCATTATCATAATTCATATAATCAGTTACGGCTTCAATAGCTGATGTTTGTGTCCAATAATCATCGCATTCACCGTTAATTACAGCCTCAACTACAGACTTAGGATTATATAATGCTACACCATTTAAATTATAACCATTATACCAAGATTTAATTTCATTAAAATCTCTGTTATATTTGTTACATAAATTTATAACTTCTTCTTCAGTGAAACCTATAAATTCATTTATTGTTCTTGAATTAATCATATTATATTCTTTAAACATATTTAAGGTAGATTGAGTTGAATAACGCTTTATAGGGAGAATACCTGTCATGTATACTAAATCAATACAATTCGCTACATCGCTTGATTTAAAAAGATTTCTTAAAAATTCTATATATTCTTCACATAATTTTTTATTATATTCTTGTTCTCTAAAAATAATATCCCATTCATCTATTAAAAATATAAAACGCTGTTCTGTTAATTCATTAATTTTATTAAAACATTTTCGAAGTGTATTGTCTTTATCAGTCAATATAGTATCATATTCACTTCTCAAATCATCAATTAATTCATTTTGTAATTCTTCTACAAATGAATTTTTATTTTTTAAATCCGTATAAAGACTAGACATATCAATCCAAATAACATTATGTTTATTTAAATGTGTTAAATAAGATTTATCATTTTCTATTTTTAGTCCTTTAAATAGTTCTTTTGAGTTTGAACCTTTAGAATAGTAGGCATTAAGCATAGACAAGGCCATAGTTTTTCCAAATCTTCGAGGTCGAGTTACACACATGAATTTATTATCTGTTCTAATATTTGAATTTGTTACTGTTAATAAATTTGATTTATCAACAAAAATTTTCGAATTTAACGCATCATAAAAACCAGAATTATTCTTGTTTAAGTATAAGCCCACAATATCACCTACTTACTAAATTATTTAATTTATTATAACACAATTTAATAAGCATTTCCACTTTCCATTATTAAACTAGTTTGGTATGTTAAAAGAACAAAAAGATGAGTTTAAATTCTTGTAATTTTTTTGTAAAAATTTATTTTAAATAAAATAACTATATAAATAAAATGCTATAATTATAATATAATTATAATAT
>CAVEPF010000044.1:1400-3287 GCA_963617645.1 Anaerotignum sp.
AAACTATTGTTATTAAATATACACCAAAAGCCAATCAAATGGCTAAAAAAATTGAAGAAAATTGTAATTTAATGTTTGAAAAAGGTTACGAATTAATAACCATGTCTATAACTAATACAGCTAAAGCTATATTAGTATTTAAAAGTATTATTAACAATGATTTAAATATAAAAGGAGAAAAATAATGAAAAATTTAAAAATAGGAACAATCTTTTTAATTATAGGATCTATATTGTTTTTTTTATTTACTATTTTTTCAGGAATTCAATTAAGCGATTTTGATAAATTCTTTTGTGGTTTATTAATAGGAGCAGCTATTGCTACCTACATAGTAGGAATCATATTTATAATAATTTATATATGTAAAAATAAAAACTGGTAATAAGCTTGTATGAAAAATAATAAAACTAATACTTTATCTATATGTGTCTCTATTGGACTATTAGTTGGTACATTTATTGGCATTTTAAATAATAATATTGAAATATGGATTCCAATAGGTGTTTCATGTGGTTTAATTTTGGGAACTATTATATAAAACAAAAAAATCAACTATTTCTAGTTGACTCTATTTATAACATTATATTAATATAACGATCATGTCTTATGGTAGTCGAGACGGGAGTCGAACCCGTGATTGTTCCTTGAGAGGGAACCGTCTTAGCCGCTTGACCACTCAACCATTTTGCGCAATATTAATTATATAATAAATAAACTAAATGTCAATAGTCATTTTCTACGATTAATATTGCCTAAATGTTATAATTTATAAACTATTTTATTTTTTCTAAAGCGCTTTTTTATATCCTTTATTTCTTCTTCAGTAAGTTCCCTTATTAAATCACTAGTTAGAATTAACACGTGATCGGTAAAGTTCATTAAAATCATCTTACATCTAATGTATTTTAATCTACCACGTTTAAATAAATTAGTTAATGGTAATTTACATGCAATAAAATCTTGACTGCCAGGTTCACATATAATTAGACCATTATTTCTTTCTTCATAAATATCATATTCTTTATATTTAGCTTTAGATAAACACATTTTAAAATGTTCTTCTAGTAAATCATTTGATTTTTCATAGGTTACATATTCTTTTATAACACGTAATTTATCCTTTAAAATAAATTCATATAATTTATCAAATTGTTCCAAAGTTGAATCTAATTTAATATTATAATATTCACTTGCAAAATTATAAAAATTATTAGTATACTTAATTATTTTTTTATAATTGTAAGCATCCCAGTGCAAAGTGTTTCCTCTAACTGGAACAAAAGATGGTAATAATTTAACAAAATCATCTAGTAAATCTAACTCTTCTGCATTCAAATCTACTAGTTCATCTTCTTTAAAGATAAACTTAAACATATATTGATTATTACCACAATATAAAATTAAGTCTGATCTATTACATTTATTTAATAAAATTGACAATTTTAAATCTTTAGTTAAAGCTTGATATACTTTTGAAGTTGTATCAAAATAAAATTTTCCTCTGCTTATAAGTACATTTGTATCAAGTTGAGGAGTGCTATATATATCATTTTGATATTTAGTAAATAATAAATCAATTTTTGCATTAAATTCAATCGGAACATAATATTCTTTATTTCTATAAATAAAAATCTTAATAAATCTCTTAAAATATGGATGATCTAGATTCTTAAGAATTAAATCTTTAGTTATGTTATCCTTGTAATTGATATTTATATCTAAAAAATCAATTAATTGAGGTAAAGTATAAGCTCCAACAGTTCTAATAATACCAACTAGAATGTATGCGGCCAACTTATTTAATTGATTTTCTTCAGTTTTTAATTGTTTTATAAAGTCAAAAGATTTAGCAATATCAGAAATTATACAGTTAGATATTTCTGCATA
>CAVEPF010000045.1:0-53337 GCA_963617645.1 Anaerotignum sp.
AAATATAGCCCCATAACATCACCTACTTTCATTATATAAATTATAACATAGATTAAAATTGATTGTCTACTTTTATAAAATTTGAACATTTTAAATTATTGTTACCAAGGAACAATGTTCCATCTTATTCTATTAATAAATTAAATAGCATTTATAAGTATAATAAAAGCCGTGAAAATCAACATTATAAAAAGTTAATTACTCACAGCTTTATAGAATTATTTAAACAATCGCCTTATATCGTTTGCTGTAACATAAACAAACAATACAAGTAATAGTATATATACAATTAAAGTTAATATAGATTCTACCTTTTTGTTAGGTTTTCTTCCTGTAATAGCTTCATATAAAACAAATATTATTCTTCCACCATCTAGTGCTGGTATAGGTAATAAATTCATTAAACCAATATTAATAGATAGCATCGCAACAAAGAATAAGAAAGCAGAAGGTCCTGCTGTTAAATATTTTGAAACCATATCAAAAATACCAACAACTGAACTCATATTTTTGAGACCAACAGTGCGAGCACCGTTGCTTGGAGCTATTAATACTTTTAAAGTTCTTACAACAAGACTAAAATATGATCCACATTGAACGAATGCATTAGACATACATCCGGCAAATTCCTTGTGATATGATGGACTTATGCCCATATAATAAGCAATTTTTGAAACATTTTGTGCTTTTAAAACTTCTTCACTATATAAAGTAATAGTTTTTGAAGTAACTTCCTCGCCAAAAGTTATAGTATCATCAACAATAGTATGTTTTTTAAATTTGAATTTAACTTGTGCACTATCTTGATTATAAAATATATTAATAATTTGATTCCAAGAAGTTACACTTTCAAATTCTCCTTCTACATATTTTGAACCATTCCAAGTATTTACTTGGACTTCAGTAATTAAATCAAATTTAGTTAATTCTTCTCCACTATCTGATTCATAATTTATGCCAATAGTACCTACAATAATACCCCTTACATTAGAATCTAATATATATTCATCAGCATCTTCATTTGTAATACCAACGTTATAAATATATACATAAGGGTTAACTGCAGAAGTTTGAAAGTTCTCGCCATTTCTATTATAGTTTATAACTATAGTAGGATATTTATCCTCTTTATAAATTTCATTTAATTTACTAGATACATCAGACCACGATGATACTTCATATGTTTTCTCACTACCGTTTACATTAGCAACAAAACTTGTAATAGTATCATTTTCTCTTAACCCAGCTTCGTAAGCAGGATAAGATTCTGTAATAGAGCCAACAATATTTGAGTCGTAGTTTGGCACTCCTTGAATGAATGATGCAATAATACATAGTAAAAGACCAAGGATAAAGTTCATGCAAGCACCAGCTGCTAATATAATTAAACGTTTCCATATCTTTTTGCTATCAAAACTTCTATCATAAGGGACCATTTCTTGTCTATCAGAAGGCCCAATTACATAGCTAGCATTTTCAAGGATTGGATAAGTAACAATATTTCCATCAATTTCTAGATCAATTTCAAGTGGTTCACCATGAATAGATTTTAATTCTTTACGTTTACAAATACCAATTACATCCGCATCCACTTTAGATACACAAATAATTTCTGTAACATTTCCATTAGAGTCTAAATTTAGTCCCAATTCTTTATTTAAATCAATATATAAATCAGACTCATTTCCGTCAACCATTGATACATATCCACCAAGTGGTATCCAACGAAGAGAAATTGTAGTTTCTCCTTTTTTCCACTGTTTAATAACAGGACCCATACCAATAGAGAACTCATTACATTTTACACCGCTTTTAATTGCAGTAAAAAAATGTCCTGCCTCATGAACTAAAATAATAATTCCAATTACAAGAATAAATGCAATTAGGTCAACTAAAATCATAGTATTCCTCCAAATTCATTTTTAATTCGTTCTTGAATTTCTTTATCAAGTTTTAAAACATTTTCTATTGTAAAATCACAAGAATACTTTTTATCAAGTTCTCTTCTAATAATCTTTTCAATATCTAAAAACTTAATCTTATCATTTAAAAACAAAAATACTGCAGCTTCATTAGCTGCGTTTAAAACAGTAGGATAAACTCCGCCTTTTTTACCAGCTTCATAAGCGTAAGATAGGCAAGGGAATCTTGTCTCACTTAATTCTTCAAAATGAAGTGATGAAACTTTAATCAAATCTAAAGTTTCTCCTTTAAAATCTTCATGTCTAGGATATAATAAAGCATAAGAAATTGGCCCTCTCATATCTGCAGTTCCTAGTTCTGCTTTAATTAATCCATCATTAAATTCTACCATGGAATGAACTATAGATTCCTTATGAAGAATTGTTTTAATCGAATCATAATCGATATGAAAAAGATGATGAGCTTCAATAACTTCAAATCCTTTGTTCATCATAGAAGCACTATCAATAGTAATTTTTGAGCCCATAGACCAATTTGGATGCTTTAACGCATCCTCCTTTGTAACATTCACTAATTCATCTCTTTCTTTGTCTCTAAAAGAACCACCACTAGCAGTAATAATTAAGTTTTTTATTTCTTTATGATTCTCGCCTTGAATACATTGCCATATTGCAGAATGTTCAGAATCAATAGGATATAAATTAACATTATATTCTTGAATAAGTTGATTAATAATATCTCCAGCCATAACTAACGTTTCTTTGTTTGCTAGAGCAATATTTTTATGTGCTTTAATTGCTAAAACTGTAGGTAATAAGCCAGAGGAGCCAACTAATGCATTTATCAATAATTCGTCATCATACTTTGAGTAACTAGCAATATAATTTAAACCTTCGTCTCCATAAACCTTAATAGCATCTAAATCATTAAACTTTTCAATATCTTCTTTATTTCTAAAACAAACTATCTCAGGTTTTGTAAGATTAATTACCTCACGTGCTTTATCTAAATTTCTTCCTACACTAATACCAATAATTTTAAATTCGTCCTTATGTTTAAGAAGGATGTCAATTGATTGACATCCTATAGAACCACAAGAACCAAGTAAATAAACATATCTCATAATTTTTACCTAAAAACATTAATGAATAGCATTAATAATTTGAGTTGAAACACCAGCTAAAATCATAAATGCACTTAATATAAACATAGCCGCAAATAATGCACTATCAAATCTATCTAACACACCACCGTGTCCTGGGAATAAATCACCATAATCTTTAATTCCGTAAGTTCTTTTTAATTTAGAAGCTACTAAATCTCCAAGTTGTGAACAAATTGATGTAAATAGTGTTAAAGCAAATAGTAAGAATACAATTTCAAGAGAATTCAAGTAATCCACCAAATTATTGTTTACAAATGGACAACAATGTAATAGTGTTTTAGCATCAACAGGTCCGAATACTGAGCCAAAAATATCACCATAAAATACGGCAAATAATGTACCAAATATAGTAGCAATTAAAGTTCCACCAATAGAACCTTCCCATGATTTTTTAGGTGATATATGAGGACACATTTTATGTTTACCAAACATAGAACCAACTAAATATGCAAAAACATCAGTAAGTACAGTTATTATAAACATGTATAAAATAAAGCGTAAACCTACAGCACGTAAACATGTAAGTCCGGCAAATCCAACACCTGCATATAACATAACAGTTAAAGCTTTTCCAATATCAGCGCCATCAAAATCTCTATAAATAACAAGTAAAGAGAATAATAGCAGAACACAAATGGTTAACATTGGTAAAAAGCCTACATTAATATTTAAAATTTCAAGAATTTCATATGAAATAGTCTCACCAGGAGATTGAAGATCAACATCCATGTTTACAGAATCAATAGTTCTACACCATTCAGCAGTAGCCGCAAAATACATAAATAAAGTACAAATTACAATTATCCATTTTGAAAAACCAGGAAACTTCTTCTTTTTTTCATACATATTTAATAATTCAAGGCTAGCTATTAATGTTAAAGCCACCATTAAAATTTGAAATAAATCGAACATTTCTTGCATGATTAAAACAGGTAAAAATACCGCCATCATGACTATACCCATTATAGTTCTTTGTTTCATTATTTAACCTCCTTTAGACCACCAAAACGTCTGTTTCGATGTTGATAATTATCGATTGCTTTCAGCAATTCTTCTTCATTAAAATCTGGCCAATATACATCAGTAAAATATAATTCAGCATAAGCTATTTGTAACATTAAATAGTTAGAAATTCTTTGCTCGCCACTTGTTCTAATTAGTAAGTCAACGGGTGGTAAATTTTTAGTATAAAGGTGGTTAAAAATTGTATTTTCATCAATATCATCAATTGAAATCTTTTTGTCAAGAACATCTTTTGCAATTTCTTTTACTGCATGTTTAACTTCTTCTAAAGAACCATAATCAATGCACAATGTTAAACATAATCCAGTATGGTCTTTTGTTTTCTCTTCTAGGTAACTTAAAATCTCTAAAAAGTCATTTGGAATTCTATCTCTTCTACCAATAAAAGTAATTTTAATAGTAGAATTTATTAAATCATCTTTATATCGTTTTAAATAGCCCACAGGTTTATGCATGATATAATCAACTTCAGATTGTGGTCTAGACCAATTTTCAGTCGAAAAACAATAAACTGTCATGTATTTAATACCAATTTTATTTGCATATGAAGCAATTGTCTTTATATTAAATGCCCCTTTTCTATGACCCATAGTTCTTGGTAACATTCTTTTCTTTGCCCATCTACCATTTCCATCTAATATAAGAGCAATATGTTCAGGCAAACCTTTTTCAATAATTAATTTTTCATCTAATTTAGACATTATATCACTCATTTCTTAAGAAAATTATACTATAAAATATAACATATTAAAAGAAAAAAGGCACAAGAGTGCCTTTTAGAAGATAATTTTCACTAAATTGTCATAAGTTCCTTAGATTTAGATTCAACTTCTTTTTCAACTAGTGCAATATATTTATCAGTTAATACTTGTACATCATCCTTATAAGAGTTTTCTTCATCTTCAGGTAAACCTAATTTTTTAATTGCATCATTTAAATCACGACGCACATTTCTAACTTGAACCTTATAGCTTTCACCCATTTTAGCAACTTCTTTAACAAGTTGTTTACGACGATCTTCAGTCATTTGTGGGAAAACTAAACGAATACCAACTCCATCATTTTGTGGATTGATACCTAGTGTAGAACAATTAATTGCAGCTACAATATCTTTTAAACTTGATTTATCAAAAGGCTTGATATAAAGTTGGTTAGCCTCAGGGCATGAAATACCTGCAATAGTCTTTAATTGCGTAGGACAACCATAATAATCAACATAAATAGAATCTAAAACAGAAGCATTAGCTCTTCCTGTTCTAACACTATTTAATTCATGTTGACATGAAGATATAACTTGAGTCATTTTTTCTTCATGTTCTAAAAATAATTCATCTGCTAAATCTGACATAATTCCATCCTTAATCTTTATTATCTACAAGAGTTCCAATATTGTCGCCTTTCATAGCTTTAACAATATTTCCTTCTTCATTCATATTAAAAACAACAATACTAACATTATTATCTTTGCAAAGAGCAGCAGCTGTAGAATCCATTACTTGAAGTCCTTTTTCAAGTACGTTAGTAAATGTTAAATGGCTATAAAGTTTAGCATCAGGATTTTTTCTAGGATCCGAATCATAAACACCATCAGTACCATTTTTAGCCATTAATAATGCGTCAGCATTAATCTCAGTTGCACGTAAGGCTGCAGCTGTATCAGTTGTAAAATATGGTGAACCTGTACCACCAGCAAAAATACAAACTCTACCTTTTTCTAAATGTCTTAAAGCTCTTCTACGAATATAAGGTTCAGCTACTTCTTGAATATTTAATGCTGTAAGTACTCTAGTAGGAACACCAACAGATTCTAATCCATCTTGAATAGCTAAACTGTTCATTATAGTTGCAAGCATGCCCATGTAATCAGCTTGAGCTCTATCCATGCCTAATTCTTGACCTGTTTTACCACGCCAGAAATTACCACCACCAACAACAATACCAATTTCAATACCTAAATCATGAGCTTCTTTAACTTGTCTAGCAAGGTTTAATACAGTTTTAGAATCAATTCCTGCAGCTTCATTCCCCTTTAAAGCTTCACCACTCATTTTTAATAAAACTCTTTTATACATACGTTATTCTCCTTAACTTTAAAAAAAGAGGGGCTTATTGCCCCTCAATTGATTTCTACTTATTTAAACCAGCTTGAGCAGCAACTTCTGCAGCAAAGTCAACTACTTCTTTTTCAATACCCTCACCAACTGCAAGTCTGATGAAAGTCTTTACTGTTGATTTAGTATGAGATAGGAATTCTCTAACAGTTTCCTTGTCATTCTTAACGAATGGTTGATCTAATAAACAAGTTTCTTTGAAATGCTTGTCAACACGGCCTGGAAGAATCTTTTCACGGATAATATTTTCAGGCTTTGGTTTAGCTGATTCAGCATTTTCATTTAATGTTTCAGTTAAGATAATTTGAGTTTCTGATTCAACAACAGAAGCAGGAATATCTTCACGAGAAACATATGAAGGATTGTTAGCAGCAATGTGCATAGCAATATCCTTAGCAATTGTTTCATCTGCATTAGAAACAACTGTAGCTACAGCAATTGAACCACCCATATGCTTGTAAGCGCCAAATACTTCATCAGATTCTTTTGTAACCTTGTTAACACGACGTAAAGATACCTTTTCGCCAATTACAGATGAATCTTCAAGAATGATTTGAGATAAAGTTTTACCTTCATGAACATAGTTTAAAGCTTCTTCATCGTTAGTAGCATTTGATTCAAGTAAAATTGTACCAATTTTTTCTACTAAAGCTTTGAATTTGTCATTACCAGCAGCAAAATCAGTTTCACAGTTTACTTCATAAATATATAAAGTATTACCATTTACAGCATAGCTACAAGCGCCTTCAGCTGCAGTACGACCAGCCTTCTTTAAAGCCTTAGCCATACCTTTTTCACGTAACCAAACGATAGCCTTTTCGATGTCGCAATCATTAGCTTCTAAAGCCTTTTTGCAGTCCATCATACCAGCTTGTGTACGATCACGTAATTCTTTTACCATTTGAGGTGTTGCTTTCATAATAAATCCTCCAAAAATTATTACTTGTTTTCTGTTGTAGATTCAGCCTTTGGTGCTCTTGGCTTAGAATCTTTCTTTACATATGGTTTCTTTCCGTCCTTATTGAATGGTTTACGAGGACGACGTTCACCCATTTGTGAGCCATCTTTCTTAGTTTGTGTATCCTTTGTTAATTCTTCGCCTAAGTTGATATCAGCATCTTGGCTGTCATCAAACTTTTCAACTACTCCACCGTTAGCTTCGATAACAGCGTTATTCATAGTTGCAGTGATTAACTTAACAGCACGGATAGCATCATCATTTGCAGGGATGCAGTAATCAACATCTTCAGGATCACAGTTAGTATCAACAATACCGAATACTGGGATGTTTAACTTTCTAGCTTCAAGAATTGCATTGTGTTCCTTACGAGGATCTACAACGAAGATAGCTTGAGGCATAGTCTTCATTTCCTTAATACCGCCTAGGTTCTTTTCAAGTTTTTGTCTTTCTTGAATTAACTTAGCAACTTCTTTCTTAGGAAGAGCTTCGTAAATTCCATCTTCTTCCATCTTGTAAAGATCGTTTAATCTCTTAATTCTCTTACGAATTGTCTTAAAGTTAGTTAAAGTACCACCTAACCAACGTTGGTTAACATAGTATTGACCGCTTCTTTCAGCTTCTTCTTTAACAGCTTCTTGAGCTTGCTTCTTAGTACCTACAAATAAAATCTTACCGCCATCTTTTGTTGCTTCAAATAAAGCCTTGTAAGCTTCTTCGATTGCATTAGCAGTCTTTTGTAAGTCGATGATATAAATACCATTTCTTGATGTATAGATGTACTTAGCCATCTTAGGGTTCCATCTACGAGTTGCATGTCCAAAGTGAACACCAGCTTCTAATAATTGTTTCATTGAAACTACTGACATATAAATTCCTCCATAATTTTATTTTGTTTTTTCCTCTGCTTATTATCAACGCTTTGACTAAGCACCGCCCCAATATAAAATTGTACACGACGGTGAGCTCCAATAAGCATGTGTTTTAATGCCTTTTAGATTTTATCATAATAAAAAAAAGTTTACAAGTGTTTTCTTGTAAACATTTTTTAAATTTAACTAATTTTATCACTGCTAGAATCATAAGTATAAGTTATATACTTATTATTATTTAGAAAACTAGTAGCTGTTGTATCAGAAAGTGAAATAACTTCTTTACCATCTGCATCCTTACTTATAGATCCACTTGTTATAGCAGCTGCAACAGGAGCTGTAAAGAATCCTGCATCAACAATTTGATTGTCAGAATATGTTCTAATATAGAATGGCATATAATAAACACAAAGATAATTTGTTTTATCATTTTCAAGTGAGGAAGATGTAACATTAAATTTATCAATAGTAACGTTCCATGTAGATTGAATATCTGCTTTAACGCTAGTAACAGCATTTAATGTTTCTTTCTTACTATAAACATTAGTCATATATGTATTTTGGTTTGTAGTTGAAAAAGCTATTGTTTGTAGATTCTTAATAGTGTTAGTTGCATTTTCACTAAAGTTAGCACTAGAAATTTCTGTAACTGTTAAACGTATAGATGCATCTAAATCAGTAGGTGCATAAATTGTATAATAGCTGCTTGGTTTTTCTTCTTCAGTTTGAGTAGGATCATAAACTAGAGTTGTATAAGCTTTATCAAACTTACCTTCACCGCTTTGACCTAATGAAAACCATGTATCAGCAATAACTGTATTTAATGAACTTGTGTCACCACTTGAAGTAGAACCTCCACTACAAGAGAATAATAAAGTTGAACTTAAAAGACCAAGTCCTAATAATAACCCTTTTGATGTTAATTTCATTTTATTAACTCCTTTATATAAAATGTATTCAAAGTTTAGCATAAATTATATATTTTTACAATATATACTAATCTTTTTTCTTTTTAGCCCGAGGAAATGATTCCATGTATTCTTTTTTCATTTGTTCAATAGAAACATGAGTATAAATTTGCGTAGTAGACAAACTTTCATGCCCTAATAATTCTTGAACACTTCTTAAATCTGCACCATGATCTAACATAGATGTTGCAAAACTATGACGTAACATATGAGGAGAAATATGATAAGTTTCACCACACTTTTTTATTATGTCATTTAATATAAGTCTAACCCCACGATCAGTTAAACTTGTTCCATTCTTATTTAAGAATAGTGTTCTATTATCTATTTTTGTACTCTTTCTAATTAGTACAAGTCTATCATTATTTATATAGTTTTTTAAATCTTCTTTAAGATTATCAAACATAATTACTATTCTGTCTTTATTCCCTTTTCCTCTAATTTTAATAGTTGAATTACTAAATGATAAATCAGAAATTTCAATAGAACATAATTCACTTACACGAACCCCTGTTCCATACATTACTTCAAGCAAACAATAATTTCTATTGCCTAAAGCAGTTGATCTATCTATAGAATTAAACAAATAATTTAATTCATCTTCTTTTAAAACATGAGGCAATCTCTTTTCTTTTTTTAGAGACTCAACTTCAATAAAGAAGTTTTCATTAACATATCCTTCTTTAACTAAATAAGTATAAAAAGATGTTAAACTAGATATTTTTCTATTTATTGAACTAACGCTTAATTTTTGATTTCTTAAAGCCACCTTATAATTACTAGCCACTCTAGCTCTAATATGAACTATATCTTTAGCCATCTTTTCTTTTTTTAACCAATTAGAAAAATCTAAGATGTCTTCTTTATAACTTTTTAGAGTATTTGTACTATAACCCTTAATAGTATCTAAGTAATTTATATAATCATCAATATAATCACTATCAGTCATTTTCAATAATCTTCTTACATTCTTTAATATCTTCTAATGCACGTTTAGCATATAACATTTTTCTATCTTTCTTATTATGTTTGAAACCAAGCTCAGCCATAATTCCAAAATTAGCATTCATAGGTTCAAATCCTTCACTAGAAGCATGTGTTATATAGAAAGCACTAGAACCAATTGAAGTAGTTTGAGGGAAAGTAAACAATTCTTTGTTATTAATTAAGCGTAACATGTTAATTCCTGCAACAAGTCCTGAAGCTGCACTTTCAACATATCCTTCTACCCCTGATAGTTGTCCAGCAAAAAATACTTTAGGGAATTTAATAGTTTGAAATGAAGAGTTTTTATTTAATAATTTAGGTGCATTAATAAAACTATTTCTATGCATAACACCATATTTAGCAAATCTAGCATTTTCTAATCCTGGTATTAAAGAGAAAACTCTCTTTTGTTCAGGATATTTTAAGTGTGTTTGGAAACCAACTAAATTATACATAGTTTTAGCCGCATCATCTTGTCTAAGTTGTACTACTGCATATGGAGTTGTTCCATCAGGCTTTCTTAATCCTTTAGGTTTCAAAGGACCGAATAATAATGTTTGAAATCCTCTTTTAGCCATGATTTCAATAGGCATACATCCTTCAAATACTTTAACCTCATCATTTGGGTTATTAGTATTTTGTGTCCCTGGTATTTCCTCAAAATCGTGAGGAATAACACCCTCAGCATTGATTAATTCATTATAGAATATTTCAAATTCCTCTTTTCTCATAGGACAGTTATAATAGCTAGCTTCACCTTTATCATATCGAGACTTTAAATATACTTTAGAATAATCAATAGAGTCAGCATAAACAATTGGGGCAGCCGCATCATAGAAATGAAAATTATCTGATTCAAAAGTTTTAATGATATAATCAGCTAATGCGCCTTCTGTTAAAGGTCCTGTAGCTATAATAGTATAATCATTTGTGTCAAACTCGCTAACTTCTTCATAATGAACAGTAATATTTGGATTATTTTTTATACTATCAGTAATATAATTAGAGAATCCTTCTCTATCTACAGCTAAAGCGCCACCTGCTTCAACTTTATTTAATCTAGCAGCTTTAATTATTAACGAATCAAATTCTTCCATTTCCCTTTTCATAATACCTACAGCATTTTCTAAGGAGTCAGAGCGTAAAGAATTTGAACAAACTAATTCACCAAATTTATCAGTTTTATGAGCTTTAGTATTCTTTATTGGTCTCATCTCATAAAGATCAACTTCCACTCCGTGATTTGCTAAATAATTGGCAGCTTCGCAACCTGCAAGTCCTGCACCTATTACTTTTACTCTCATATTATTACCTCACCCATTCTATTTCCTTTAAATTGTGACTTTTTAAAATTTCATTTGTTCTTGAAAATGGTTTTGTTCCAAAGAATCCTCTATTTGCGCTTAAAGGAGACGGATGTGCACTTTCAATAACAAAGTGATTTTTATTAGTTATAAATTTCTTTTTATCTCTAGCATTATTTCCCCATAAAATAAAAACTATTGTTGAATCTATTTTATCTAATGCCTTAATCGCATTATCCGTAAATGTTTGCCACCCAAATTTTGAATGACTATTTGCTAGACCTTCTCTAACTGTTAAAGTTGTATTAAGTAACATTACACCTTGTTTAGCTAAATAAGTTAAATCCCCGTCATCACTATGCATAATTCCTAAATCAGAACTCATTTCTTTATATATGTTTTTTAAAGATGGTGGTAATTTTTCTGTAAGCACAGAAAAAGCTAACCCATGAGCTTGATTTACCTCATGATAGGGGTCTTGTCCTAAGATTACAACTTTTACTTCATTCATTTCTGTCAATTCGAAAGCTTTAAATATATTTTCTCTTGATGGAAAACAAGTAAAATTAGCATATTCTTCATCTACTTTGTTCATTAAATTTTTGAAATATTCTTTTTTAGATTCTTGATCAATAAAATCATTCCACGTCATAATTTCACCTATATAACATTATATTTGAAAATAAGTAAAAAAAAAAGAAAAACTAGTGAAAATAAACTTCACTAGTAATTCTATTTAGTAAAAATTAATTTAATTCAGCGAAATACTTAATAGTTCTTACCATTTGGCTAGTATATGAGTTTTCGTTATCATACCAAGAAACAACTTGAACTTGATATCTGTTGTCGCCAAGAGATTGAACCATTGTTTGAGTTGAATCAAATAAAGAACCATAACGCATACCGATTACATCGCTTGATACGATTGGATCTTCATTATAACCAAATGTTTCAGGATCAGAAGCAGCCTTCATAGCAGCATTGATTGATTCCTTTGTGATTTCCTTTTCGCTCTTTACTACAGCAACTAAAATAGTTGTAGAACCAGTAGGAACAGGAACACGTTGAGCAGAACCAATTAACTTACCGTTTAATTCAGGAATAACTAAACCGATAGCCTTAGCAGCTCCTGTTGAGTTAGGAACGATGTTAGCAGCACCAGCTCTAGCTCTTCTTAAATCGCCCTTACGGTGTGGTCCATCAAGAATCATTTGGTCACCAGTGTACGCATGAATTGTGTTCATGATACCTGATTCGATTGGAGCATAATCATTTAAAGCTTTAGCCATTGGAGCTAAGCAGTTTGTTGTACAAGAAGCAGCAGAGATGATTTGATCATCCTTTGTTAATGTTTCGTTGTTTACATTATAAACAATTGTCTTAACATCATTACCAGCTGGAGCAGAAATAACAACTTTCTTAGCACCTGCAGTGATATGAGCCATAGCTTTTTCTTTCTTTGTATAGAAACCTGTACATTCAAGAACTACATCAACACCAATTTCTCCCCAAGGAAGTAAACTAGCATCAGCTTGAGCATAAATCTTGATAGTCTTACCATCAACAGTGATAGTACCTTCTTCATCATTGCCTTCTACTGTGTGCTTATTTTCACCGATATATCCAGCATATCCACCTTGAGCAGTGTCATACTTTAAAAGGTTTGCAAGCATTGATGGCTTAGTTAAATCGTTGATAGCTACTACATCGTAACCTTCAGCGCCAAACATTTGTCTGAATGCTAAACGACCAATACGTCCAAATCCGTTAATTGCAACTTTAACCATAGTTAAAAAATCCTCCTATAATTGCATTTTTACCGATATTATTTTAATACTTTTATTTAAAATATTCAATAATTTTAGTCATTTAATGATAATTTTTAAGTTAATTTAAATTCATTAAAATTTAAACAATCTAATTAAATAAAATTCTTTTTAATTCTTTCTAAAAATGAACTATTTCTAGAAGCCAATTTAACCTTTTTATTAGATAATTTAAGTGTTATAGATTTAAAATCCTTAAAATCCAAACTGATAGAATCAGCGGTAACCCAAAGTTCTTTATTCCATTCACTAGAAAGTTCAATAATATCATTTTTATCTAATATAAGTGGGCTTGATAAAGTATGATATAAATTAGAATTTATAGAGGCTATCTCAGTCATTTGAAATACCTCTAAAGTAGGTTTAACTACTGCACCATGTAATGATTTATTGTATCCTGTAGAACCAGTAGGCGTAGATATACAAAGACCTGTACCTCTGTAATGCTCAAAATATTGATTATCAATATTTACATCAAGAATTAAAGTTCTTCGAGGATTAACAATAGTAACTTCATTTAAAGCTAATCCTTGAGTTATTTCATTAGACTGTGTTTTAATTTGATATTCTAATAAATTAAATTCTTCACATTTAAAATTAGTTTTTTTAATATATGAAATGAATTCTTCATATTCGTCTTTATTAAAACTTGAGAAAAAGCCTAAATGTCCGGCATTAAACGCAATAAATATAATGCTATCAAGTTTGTCAATATATTTGTGAACTGCACTAAGTGTTGTTCCATCTCCGCCAACACAAATTACGATATCCGGATTTTCTAAATCATTTTCAAAATTAGCACCTAAATCTTTTTTTATATTTTCAACAATTTTTTTACAAGATTCTTCTTGTTTACAAATTATATTATATTTCATAAAATCACCACTTTATTTTAACATATGATTTGTATTTTCGCTACAATTATAAGATAATTGAAATGGAGATAATATGATAAAACATTTAGAAATAGAATATAAAACTTTAATTAGTGAAAATGAATATAATACTTTAATTAATAAATTCGATTTGGCTGATAAAACATTTGAACAAACAAATTATTATTTTGACACAAAAAACTATAAGTTAATGGATAAAAAAACTGTTTTAAGAATTAGAAAAAAAGAGCAATATAAATTAACAAAAAAAGAAAAAAGTGAAAATGGTAATTTAGAAAGTAGCTTATATTTAACCGATGAAGAAGCATTAACTATGCTAGAAAATGGATTTGATGCAAAAATTATAAATGAACCATATTATGTAAAAGTTATTACTTCTTTAAAAACAACACGAGCTAAAACTAGTTTTAAAGGCGGTACTTTATTTTTCGATAAATCTGAATATAACGGTCATATTGATTACGAAATAGAGTATGAGGTAGAAGATGTTAAAATAGGTCAATCTGTATGGATAGAGTTTTTAAAAGATAACAACATAATTCAAAAAAATCCCGTTTCGAAATCTAAACGAGCTTTTAGTACAATTTAATAAATAAAGACAAAAGAGGTGTTAGAAAATATCTAACACCTCTTTTATAATTCAAATTGTTTTCTTAAAGCCTCTTCATATTCACAAATATCCTTGCAGTCATTACATGAGAATAAATCTCTAAGTTCAGCAGGAATGAATACTCTAATGTCATCATCATTATAACCTATTTGAATTCTATCTTCATCTACAATAATAGGTCTGCGAAGAATCGAAGGATTTTCAATTATTAATTGTTCAAGTTCTTTTGTGTGCATTGAGTCAAGATCAATTTCGTTTTCAGCAAAAAATTTAGAACGTGTAGAAATAATATCTTCAAATCCGTTTTCGGTATTTTTTAATATCTTTCTTAAATCCTCAATAGTTAATCTTTGCGTAAAAATATTTTTTTCCTTAAAAGGAATATTATGATCTTTCATCCATTGAATAGCTTTTCTACAAGATGAACAGCTACTTGTAGTATATATAGTAATCACAAAATCACCTCTTTATATTTAAAATTAAATTTTAGAATATGTTAATTAAAATTTTCCTTCATCATGACTCATTTTTATATCAATAGCAGCTGTTACCACAATCAAGGCACCTATAACAAACATAAAATAAGAACCGTAAAGTAAAGTAGCTTCAGCAATCATATCACTATTTAGCGAATCTACAAAACTAATTAATGATTTTTTTACCAATGCAAATATAGCAGTTAAAAAACCAGTAAAGCCAAAAAGAATATAATATATCAATTCGTTTTTAATATCCTTTTTAATAAGTCTTTGTACTGAAAAACAAAGGCAAGCAATAATTAATACAACATTTATTACTAATGGAACAGAAACCTTAAACATTTTGTATCCATCACCAATATCACCTGTAGTCAAATTAACTAAATTAAATTTGCTATTTAAATCTTTAAGTTTTAATTGTGGAATAAAAATACATATAAATTCTAAAAGAAATAATACGATATAAATTATATTGAAAATAAGTCTTCTTTTATTCTTGTTCATAATTCACCCTAAATATAATATAGTATAAATCCTAAAACAACAAAAACAATTCCAACAACAATAAATGGTAAAATTTGAGGTTTAGGTTCATCAGCAGGATGTTTTATCAATTTATACTCTGAATAAGTATATGGGTATTTTGTTCTTTTAAACAAAGCATGATAAAACTGCTTAGTTGCGAACATAAAACCATCAAATGACCCTTCAGAGGCAGTAAAATAAAGTAAGCCTGAAGCTATAGATAAAACTCCACTTATTTGTAGTGCATTTCCTGCAAAAGACATTCCCACAGAATTCCATGAAAATTGATTTACAGAATTACTATTATATATGCCATATTGAATTAGAAATGCAAATATAGCAAGGACAATAAACACTACACTAATAATTAGATATTTTTTACCTTTCTTCATGGCTTACTCCTTTAGTTAGTTATTTTCGCTTGATTCGATTTCCTCAAGGTACTTTTTAGCTTCAACACTGTTACAAGATACAAAATGACCTTTTACAATTTCTCTAAAAGTAGCTTTTTCTTTTGTATAATCATGACTTACAACAGGATTATATGCTATACGAGTTCTATGTTTTTCATAATGAGGATCTGGATAAGGAATAGCAGATAGTAAAGATTTTGTATATGGGTGAAGAGGATGAGCAAATAATTCTTCAGAAGTAGTTAACTCAACCATGTTACCAAAATACATAACCGCAATTCTATCGCAGAAATACTTAACAACAGATAAATCATGAGCAATGAAAATGATAGTCAAACCAAGTTTATGTCTTAAATCATCAAGAAGATTAATAACTTGCGCTTTAATTGAAACGTCTAGAGCTGAAATAGGTTCATCAGCAATAATTAATTCAGGATCCATAATTAATGCACGAGCAATACCAATTCTTTGACGTTGACCACCTGAGAATTCATGAGGATAACGAGATGCATGTTCAGGAACTAAGCCTACAGTCTCTAATGCTTCATTAACTCTCTTTGTAATATAATCTTGATCCTTAACGCCTTTAACAACTAAACCTTCGGAAATAATTTCACGAACAGTCATACGTGGATCTAGACATGCGATTGGGTCTTGATAAATCATTTGAATTTTTGTAACAAGTTTATCATGTTTAGCAATACGAAGATCTTCTTTGTATTGTTTTTTAAGTTCAGCTAATTTAGCTTCATCTCCATTTGCATCTTTAAATAATTGTTCATATTTTTTGATGCACTTTTCAGTTTGCTCTTTTTGATAAATCTTATCACAATACTTATGATCATATTTAGCTTTTTTGATAATTGCAGATTGTTCCTCTACAACAGCTTTGATGTGATCACGAACGTGTTGAATCTTGATTGCATATTCGTTCTTTAAACGAGTTTTTTCAGCCTTACAAGCATCAACATCATCACTATTAGCATGTTCAAATTCATTATATAAGTATGTACATTCCTTTTGAAGACGTTTAATTTCAGCATTACCTCTAATACGAGTGTACTTGATTTCTTTTTCATTCCATCTTGTACCAGCCGCAATTCTTTGACCTTTAAAATGAACGTTACCACTTGTTATATCGTAAAGTTTAATTATAGTTCTACCAGTAGTAGTTTTACCACAACCAGATTCACCTACAATACCAAATACTTCACCTTTACGAACGTTAAATGAAACATCATGAACAGCTTTTAATTTTCCTTCGCCAAGTTTAAAATATTGTTTTAAATGCGTAACTCGAAGGATAGTTTCAGCATTTTCAAATTTGTCTACAACCATACTATCCTCCTATTTTTCATTAATAAATTCATTCTTTGAGAAATCGACAACAACTTCTCCAGATTCTTTATAATCCTCTTCAGCAAGTTTACGCATGTTACTAATACGTTCAGTAACAATCTTAGGAGGATTAACTTTTGGTGCATTTGGATGTAATAACCATGTTGCAGCATAATGAGTATCAGACACCTTAAAGAATGGTGGTTGAGCCTCAAAATCAATCTTCATCGCATATTTATTACGTGCTGCAAATGCATCACCCTTAGGAGGGAATAACATGTTTGGTGGTGTACCAGGAATAGATTCAAGTTTTTCACTCGAGTTAATATCTGGCATAGCTGATAATAATGCCCAAGTATATGGATGACGAGGTTCATAGAAGATTTCATCGCACTTACCATATTCAACAATTTTACCAGCATACATAACTGCAATTCTATCAGCCATGTTAGCAACAACACCTAAATCATGTGTAATGAAGATAATTGATAAATTACGTTCTTTTTTAAGCTTGTTAATTAATTCAAGAATTTGTGCTTGAATTGTAACATCTAGAGCTGTAGTAGGTTCATCACAAATTAAAACTCTTGGGTTAGATGCAATCGCAATTGCAATAACAATACGTTGTCTCATACCACCTGAGAATTGGAATGGATATTGTTCATATCTCTTTTCAGGGAATGGAATACCTACTTCTCTCATTAACTCTAACGCTTTATCACGAGCCATTGATTTAGTAATCTTCGATACTTTTTGAGTACCATATTTATTAATTTGATCTAATAAATATTTTCCATCAAATTTAGCATCATATTTACCACTTGCAATATCTTCTACAAAACTAATTAAATTCTCTAATACGTCATTAGCTTTTTTAACATATTGCATATGATCAAGAACTACAGGTTCTTCTTTTTTAGGTTCACTAGCATTAGTCTTTAGAGCTTCTTTTAAAGCTTTTTGATATTTCTTTTCACTAGCTTGAGCATTCTTTTCATTTAATGCAATAGTATTATAATATGAATCAACATAACCAGTTACTGAAGGTAAGAAAAGATTATCTTGACTTTCTTCAAATGCAAACATAGGATTCATATTTTCTTTTAATACTTTGTTGAATGCTTTATATTGAACTTTTGATTTTTTATCAAAATCGCTAAACTTAATTAATTTAGCAGCTTCAACAATAGCATTAGCTTTTTCATTATATTCTTTATTAGCGCTAGCTGCTACATTGTTTAAAATAGTTAGAACATTGTCTTTAAATTCATTGATTTGTTTTAATTGATTGTCTGTACCATTAAATTCTTCGCCAAAAGCAGTTGCATAGAATACTTCATTATATTCTTTCTTCTCAGTTGCTTTAAATTCTTCAACAGCTAACTTACAAGTATTTAATAAAGAACGAACATCATCTTTAATTTCAGTAATTTCAATCTTACCAAGATCTGCTTTCTTTGTTAAAACAACTAGTTCTTTATAAGCTTCATTAGCTTTTGAATCAAATCTTAAAACATCATCATTGAATGCAGCACCAAAATAAGTTAAGAAGTTATTGCTTGATGTGTAGAAACTTGCATTAGTTAAACCCTTCATATCAAGTAATTCAATAACTGCATTTAATCCTGGAATAGATTTTTCTAAATAGTAAACAGAATAATTGTAGTAATAATTTTTTTCTTGTTGCTTAGTATAAGCTTCAATATATTTATCTACAACTTTAGCATCATCTTGACTTGCAAATTTTTTAACAATATTGTTAACAACAGCTAAATATTTATGTGCTTCTTTTAAATCAGCTTTACCCTTTAGAATAGTTGATTCACTGATTTGTTTACCTACTTTCATAATAGGGTTTAAGCTTGACATAGGATCTTGGAAGATCATGGCAATCTTTGCGCCACGAATCTTAACAAAATCTTCTTCCTTTGTTTTTAATAAGTCCTTACCTTCAAATAAGATTTCTCCGTTTTCGATAATCTTATTGTTAGCAAGAATACCCATAATAGCACGGTTAGTAACTGATTTACCTGAACCAGATTCACCAACAATGGCTAATGTTTCGCCTTTATATAAATCGAAACTAATATCACGAACAGCTTTAACAGTACCATTATTTGTTCTAAATGAAATAGTTAAATCTTTAACTTGAATAATTTTTTCGTCTTGAACCATACTATTCAGCTCCTCTCAATGATGGGTTAAATGCATCACGTAAACCATTACCAAATATGTTGAATGCAACCATTAGGATAGCTACAACTAATGCTGGGAATATTAATACGTGTGGAGCAGTTAACATACTAGATTGTCCACTTGATAATAGAGAACCAACGGAAGCAATAGGACCTGTATTAAAGTTAATAATACCTAGGTAAGATAAACTAGCTTCACTAAAGATTACAGAAGGAATATATAATACACCTTGAGTAATAAGTGGTCCTACAGAGTTTGGCAAAATATGTCTAAATATAATTCTGCTATCTTTAGCACCTAAAGTTCTAGCAGCTAATACATATTCTTGACCTTTGTATCTATAGAATTGAGAACGTACAGTTGAAGCTATACCGGTCCAACCAGAGATAAAGAACACAAATAGTAATATTCTTGCTTTATCCATAAATGTTGAAGTACCTAAATAGAATACAAATAGTGAACATACAACGATTGTAGGTACTGAGTTTAAGATTTCAATGATACGTTCAATAATTAAATCGACAGCACCACCGTAATAACCTTCAATAGCACCAATAAAGATACCAAATGCAATGTTAATTGCAGATACAATAATACCTAGAATAAGAGAGAATCTTAAACCATTTGCAAGACGTGAACATAAGTCTTGACCAAGGTTGTTAGATCCTAAGATAAATGAAGGAGCAAATCCATGAACATATTTGAAATAATTATAATAATTAACTCTAACAATGTATTGTCCTGATGAAGTGTTATAGTTTGCAGTTGCAAAATAATAAGTATCGTCTAATGTTTTTAATTTATCTTCAGTATTAATCTTGTTATCATCAATTGTAATGTCTAATAATGTATATGAAGAATCATAAATATTATACTTAGAATATGCAACATTACCACCATTTGTTGTATCACTTTGAGCAGATGGAACTAGGATTTCGTTTTCTTTACGAGTCCAAGTATTAGCCTTAATTAATCTAACACCATTAGAAAGTTTAATATCGTATCCTTCAAGTGAATTTTCACTTAATTGGTAGTCAATAAGAGCATTATATTGATCTTTAGTTAAATTTAATTCAACATAAGATCCACGATAAACATATGTGTTATAAGTTACCTTATAAGCTGTCTTCTTATCAAATCCAACAGTTTCTTCAGTCTTTGTAACAAGACCTAAAGGATAATAGTTATTATATTTTCTAAGACCAGCTTCGCTTGCATAACTATCGAATGTAGCAGTTCCATCCCATCCGAAAAGTCCATGTGCATCTGGTGCACAATATTTAAGATAAGTATCCATGTATTCAGCATCATATTTGCTTGCTGCAGGTACAATAATGGCAAATAAGGCAAGAATAACGATAATTACAAACGCAACAATAGACGCTTTATTTTTAGTAAAACGTATAAGCGCATCTTTAAAGAAACCAATATTTTTAGTTTCAAATTTTTGGTCATAAATTTTTTTGTCGGATTGGACAAAAGTAAAATCATCTTTGTTTAATTCATTTAAATTTGATTCCATTACTTTTTACCTCCCATTCTAATTCTAGGGTCAACTAAACCATATGATAAATCTACAATTAAAGCGCCAACGAAAGAAAGAATAGTATAGAAGCCAGACATTACAACATAAACGTCATAATCTGGTGGTGTTACGTTAATAGCTTTAATAATAAGAGTACCTATACCAGGAATACTAAATACAGTTTCAATAACGTAAGAACCGGCTAAAATTGAAATAAAATTCCAAATAATAATTGGCATTACAGGAACCATTGAGTTACGTAATGCATGTCTAAATGTAGCTTGTCCTCTAGTTAAACCTTTAGCTCTTGCTAATAACATGAAATCTGATGTTAAAACTTCTGTAAGTTCAGCTCTCATATAACGAGTAATACCTGCAATAGTACCAAATGAAAGTGCAAATACAGGAAGAATTATAGATTTAGGGTTACTAGTAGAATAAGTTAAAGGGAACCATCCTAGTTTGTAGCTTAAAAAATATTGCATTAAAAGTGCTAATACGAAACTTGGAATAGAAATAAATAGCATTACAATAATACTAATTACTTGGTCTTCCCATTTGTTCTTCTTTAAAGCAGCAATAACGCCAAATAAAATGCCAAGAGGTACAGAAATAATAAACGAGATAATGTTTAATTGGACTGTTACACCAATACGTTCCTTAAAGATTTCTGATACTAAAGCAGATCCGTTAGTAGCAGATGATTGTGTAGATTCACCCAAATATCCTTGGAAAACATTTTTGATGAAAATACAAAATTGTGTCAAAATAGGTTTTCCTTTTACAGTTTCAAAAATATGAGTATCCGGATTAATCCAACTGTAAGTACAACCTATTGAATTGTAGTGTTTAGCAAGTGCTCTTACTTCTGATTCACTACTTGATGCGATAGATACGGGTAAAAGACGGATTAATGAAAATAATATTAAAGTAACAATTAAAACATTAATAATCATTAATGCAAGTCTTTTTAAAATGTATTTACCCATTTTTTCAACTCCTTTGATAAAATTAACTTTAATGAAAAGTTATTAATAATAATACTACATTATATTATATTTTTCAATAATTTATAATTCTTAAAAATAAAAGTGGAGATATAACTCCACTTTTAAATTTTAATAAATCCTAGTACTTAACAGTACTCTTTACTGACTCCCATTCAGCATCAGTATAGTTATAAGTTACATATTGGATACCACCACGTCCTACAACGCTAATGTAGTCTTCGCTACCATAGTTAAGCTTGTAAGATAGTAATGATGCAGATCCAAGTGCATACATTGGAATGATTTCTAATTGTTGTAAGTAAGCAGCTTCTAATTGTGATAATAAGTAAACTTGGCTATAATGTTCCTTAGCGCCTTCATCGCTTTCTAGTTTAGGGAAGTTAGTAGCGTCAGAATATTCACCTGTAGAAATTGCCTTCCACCATTCAGAATAAGTTTTCTTAACTGTAGTTCCATCTACATCAATTTCAACAGTTTCAGTTGATGGATGGAAACCAGGCATATAGTTGTAATCATCAGTGAAGTAAACTTGTAAGAATCCATATGGAGATAGTGAGTTACCACCCCAAGCACAGAATCCCATAACTGTCTTACCTGCAAGTAAGTTAGCATAACGAGAACCAGCAGTACCTTCAGGATTAATAGTTACTTTAACCGCACCAAATTTAGATTGAGCTAATGCAGCTGATAAATATTTTTGAACATTTGATACAAGTGAAGTATATTCTGTAGATGTAGTATTAGTCATACCAATATTTAATACAATTTCAGAACCAGCTGTGTATTCACCAGCAGCAACAGCAGCATCATAAGCCTTGTTGAAGTTTTCAACAGCTTTTTCAAGACTATAAGAACTGTTTACATCGTTAGCGCCTTCGCCGTAAATTGTAGAATATACAGTCTTAGCAGCTGGAGTATTTCTATAAGAAACACCTGCTTCTGGGTCAGCAATGTATAGGTCATTTAATAACATAGCACTTGCTGTAGAACCAGGAGCTGCTTTAGCAGCATCTACTCTATCTAAGCAGAAACTTAAACCTCTACGGAAGTCATCATATGAAACTAATACAGCATTCTTTGTAGTTCCAGCTTTATCTAGAGCAGCTAACTTATCATGGTCTGAGTTCATAAATAAACTCATTAAGTAAGTTTCAGGAGTTGTATAAAGTCTTTCAGAAGCACTATATTGAGAAATATTATCAGCATTTAGTGAAACTTCATCAATTTCACCTAATTGGAATGACATTAATTGAGTAGCATCTTCTTCAATCTTTGTATATTTGATGTTTGTAGTTTGATACATTCCTTCATAAGCTGATTTATATTGATCACTATAACCATACCAAGAATCATTCTTTTCTAGAGTGAATTCAGTAGTTGTATAAGAAGAAATCTTATATGGACCATATGAAACTGAAGTAGCAGCAGTCTTATTATATGTTGAAGACTTATTACCATCTGAATCAGTTGTTGTCATAGCTTTGTAAGCTTCTGGTTCAACTAACCAAGTTGAAGATGAGTTGTATTGGAAATTGAATACATTAATTGGAGTATCAAGTACGAATGTTAATTCATATGTACCAGTAGCTTTAATACCAACATTTTCATCAAACCAAGCTTCATCATGATCAGCATAAGTATAATATACATATGAATAAGAGCCAACATATTGAGTGCATTCTGCATCACTTGCTTTCATATATTGTTTAAATAATGGATCGAATACTGTTCTAGCTGCTTCGTATGTAGAACCTAGTTTTACATAAGCTCCGTCTTCAGTAATCTTATCAGCTAGTTCAGGGTGATCAGCTAATAATGTATCTTTCTTAGTTCCAAATGAACCTGAAATAGATGCATAATATGTCTTATCTTGAACGTTAGCATCATCCATAAGGGATGCATAATCTGATAATCCATCAAGTTCAACAGCACTATCAAGAGTAGTTAATGTTGTTTGACCTTTGTAATGATATTTTGCAGAATTCTTAATTACGATACCATCGCTTTCATAAGTTGTAGCACGGTAATTATCATAAGCTGAATCAATTAATAACTTATAAGAATCAACGAAAGTTTGTGCAGTAATTTCTTTACCATTATCAAACTTAGCACCTTCCTTTAAAGTTACCTTGTATGCATAACCAGAACCAGCTTCTTGTCCATATTCGCTTGAAACATCAACTGGGTTTGCACTTGCTAATTCAGGAACAACAGTGTATCCATCCTTAGTACTATTTAAATTAAATGAATATAAACCTACAGTAGTATATCCTAGAGGGATACTATCTAGGTTTAATTGCCAAGTTAGTGGGTCCCAAGCACCTTTTGAAAATTCACCTTGATACGCACCACTATAAGTATAAGTAGCATTTGCATCAACAGTTTTATCATCCTTACAAGATGCTAAACCAGCAACAGCTGTAACACCAACAAGACCTAAACATAAAGTATTTAACATTTTTTTCTTCATATTATCTTTTTCTCCTTTGTCATGTTTGCAAATAGTTTACAACAGTTTTCAAAATCGCGCAAGAGGTTTTTTAAAATATATTTTGTGAAAGCGCATTCACTTCCATTTTTAATTTTGATAATATGTTATTTTTTAGAATTTAATTTTGCTTTTAGTTTTAGTTTAACACTCAACTAAGCATTTTCATTTACAGCGGTTACAAAATATTCAATATTTTTTTGTTTTTTTGCTTTATATTTTGTTTTTTCAAAAAATGTTGTTAATTATGTATATGCGATTTTTAAACTCTTTTAAAGCCTCGCAAAATACCCAACATTTTTAGTTTTTTGTAAATTATTTGTAAAATATTATTCGTTTTTTAATTTTTTTTATTAAAAAGTAAAAACAGGCCATAAATGACCTGTAATTAGCATGTTTATTTAATTTTGACTAAAGCGTAAAGCTTTTTACCTCTTCTTAAAACAATATATTTGTTTCCAATTGCATCTTCATTTGTTAATACTTTAGTTAAATCTGAAACTTTATCTCCATTTACACTTGCAGCTCCGTTTGTAACAAACTCTCTAGCTTCTCTTTTTGACTTAGCTAATCCACAAGTAATCAATGTATCTACTAAAGTAGTGCCTGATTCTACTTCATTTAAAGGTAAATCATTAAATCCCATTTCTATTTCATCACAAGTTAAAGCTTTAATATCTCCTGCAAATAAAGCTTTTGAGATTTTTAAAGCTTCTTCGTATGCTTCTTCGCCATGTAAGAAAGTAATAACTTCATGAGCTAATGTTTGTTGAGCTAAACGAAGTTCAGGTTTTTCTTTATGACGAGCTTCGATATCTAAAATTTCTTCTTTAGATAAGAAAGTTAAGAATTTAAGATAATCAATTACCTTGTCATCTTCTGCATTAATTAAAAATTGATACATCTCATATGGACTAGTCTTAGTTTTATCTAGCCAAATAGCCTTACCATTTGTTTTACCAAATTTAGTTCCATCAGATTTAGTAAGTAGAGGCATTGTAAATCCATATAACTCAACACCTGATTTTTTTCTTGCAAGTTCAATACCAGCAGTAATATTTCCCCATTGATCTTGGCCTGCAACTTGTAGTGTTACACCATATTTATCATGTAAGTAGTTAAAATCTAGACCTTGTAGAATCATATATGTAAATTCAGTAAAAGAAATGCCTTCATCAAGTCTTCTTCTTACAATATCTTTTTGTAACATATAGCTTACATTAAAATATTTTCCATAATCACGTAAGAAATCAAGAATATTGATATCTTTTAACCAATCATAATTGTTTACAACTTCAAAGCCAAAAATATCATGAGCTTGTTTAGATAAACAATCATAATTATGTTTTACTTGTTCATATGTAATCATAGGACGTTCTGAATTAGGTTTAGGATCTCCAATAAGTCCAGTTCCACCACCAACAAGTAATATTGGATGATGTCCAGCTGCAGCTAAACGCTTAGAAATTAAAAAACTTGAGAAGTGACCGATGTGAAGTGAATCTCCTGTAGGGTCAGTTCCAATATAGAAAGTCATTCCTCCTGCATTCAATTTATCTTTAAGGCTTGGATCAGATACATCTTTTATTAATCCACGCCATTCTAATTCTTCATAAATACCCATTTATATAATCCTCCTAAATAAAAAAAGACATCCTTAAAATCTAAGGACGTCATAAACGCGGTACCACCTTAGTTCAGAGTAAACTCTGCACTTAGTCTTTATAGAGCGACACTCTAAAGGCTTCACTAAATGTAATTTATTATAAACAATCTTATTTCTTGCACCAACCGAAATATCTCTAAAAAAATCAATTTATAACTCTTGTTTAGATCACAAGCCGATTAAATTATAATACAATTTTATAAAAAGTATACTAAATTGTCAACTACATTGATTGTCTATTTATTACCTTATGTGGTAAAACAACCTTAATGTTGTCAACATCTTCGCCTTTCATAATCTTAGTTAAAAGTCTCATAGCTACAGCACCTATATCATAAACAGGTGTATCAATGCAAGTTAAAGCAGGACGAGCTAACATAGCATATTTCGTATTTTGATAACCTACAACAGCTACATCTTCTGGAACCTTTTTACCTTTATTAATCATAACATTCATAAAAGATACAGCAATAGAATCTCTTACACCAATAGCCGCATCAACTTCATGTGTTTCAAAATATTCTTCAAAGTGAGGAGTATTTATAGATAAATCTCCACTTGTTCTAAATATTTTAGGTTCTAATCCAGCTTCTTCCATAGCTCTTAAATAGCCTTCTTCTTTTTTAGTGTTGACTGTATAACGTCTAACTGTTGAAAGAAGATAAATGTTCTTTTTGCCAGAACTAATTAATTTATTAGTAATGTTATAGGAAGCTGCAACATAGTCAATTGCAACACTAGCAAGTTCAGGATCTTCAGAAATAACATTTGTTAAAACTAAAGGAATATTAGCGTTACTAGTTTGTTCTTTTACAATATTCATTTGGTCATTATCTATTTCATTATTTAAGAATAATACACCATCAACTTGTTCAGAAATTACTTCTCTAATACTATCTAAAACCGAATTATCTCCAGCCATAGAGAAAATCTTGATTGAATAACTATATTTTTTAGCTATATCAATAATGCCACCAAGTAATTGACTTGTAGAAGCACGTGTTACATCTGATAACATAATACCAACAGTAGTGGTTTTATGACTTGCAAGTCCTCTAGCAATCGCATTAGGTTTATATCCAAGTTCTTTTATTACTTTTAATACTTTATTTCTTGTTGCTTCATTAACTTTTTCAGGATTGTTTAAAACACGAGAAACAGTAGCTAAAGACACTTCAGCTTTACCAGCTACATCGTAAATAGTTGCATTCGACATAAAAACACCTCTTTTTTTTATTATATCATTACTGAAACCGGTTTTCAATAAAAATGTAAACGCTTTTTCATTTATGTTACATAGGTAGTGTTAGATACAATTAAGTATCTAACAAAATAAAAAATCCTGCAAAATTGCAGGAAATTTATTATTTCATTGTATGAATTTTCATAGTATCAGTTATACCGCAACCGATATATGAGCCACCAAGAATAATTATCTTATCACCTTTTTTAACTATACCAGTCTCTGCGGCTTTTTTAGCTGCATATAAGAATAATTCATCTGTAGAATGTTGAACTTCAGCTTTAACAGGAACAACGCCCCAAGTTAGACCAAGTTGATGATATCCTTTTTCATTAACTGTAATAGCAATAATAGGACAGTCAGGTCTGTAGCTTGATAATACACGAGGAGTAATGCCATTCATTGTTACACAAACTATAGCTTTTGCATCAATTTGGAAACTTGCAGCTACAGCACTATTACAAACTGTAGATAATACACCCTCACCTAAATTTAAATTGTTTCTGTAAAAACGTTCTTGATAGTTAATATCATCTTCTGTAGCTAAAGCTATATCAGACATTGCGCTAACTGCTTCTACAGGATATTTACCAGCAGCTGATTCACCCGATAACATAATAGCACTAGTTCTATCATAAATTGCATTCGCAACGTCACTTACTTCAGCACGAGTAGGACGAGGATTCTTTTGCATTGAATCTAGCATTTGTGTAGCAGTTACAACAATCTTACCACTTCTATAACATTTAGAAATAATGTCTTTTTGAATTGCAGGTAAATACTTAAATTGTACCTCAACACCCATGTCTCCTCTAGCAACCATAACGCCGTCAGCAGTTTCAATAATATCATTCATATTTTGAATACCTTCAGTATTTTCAATCTTACAAATGATCTTTATGTCTTTTCCACCATTTTCATCTAATAATTTTCTTAATTCAAGAACATCTTCTTTTCTTCTTGTAAATGAAGCTGCTACATAATCAACACCTTGTTCACATCCAAAAATTAAATCAGATCTATCAGTTTCTGAGATAAATGGTTGATCAATAATTACATTTGGAATATTTATAGATTTATGATTTTTAATAACAGCTGTATTTAAAACTTTACAAACTACGTTTTTACCTTTAACTTCTTCAACGCATAGCTCAATTAAACCATCATCAATTAAAATCATATCACCTTTTTTAACGAATTCGGCAAGACGTGGATATGTAATGCATGTTTCTTTTTCGTTTCCAAGAGTTCCATCATCAGGTTTAATGGTAAATAACGATCCTTCAGTTAAAGTAGCTTGTCCGTTTTCAAAATCTCTAACTCTAATTTCAGGTCCTTTTGTATCAAGCATAATAGGAAGAGAAATATTTAAATCTTCCCTTAATTTTTTAATTCTATCAATTCTAACTTTGTGTTCTTCATGTGTGCCATGAGAAAAATTAAGTCTACAACAATTAAGACCGTGTTCTACCATTTCTTTTAACTTATCATAAGAATCAATGGCTGGTCCTAATGTACAAATAATTTTTGTTTTACGAATTTGCATTTTGTTCCTCCGGCTCTCCCATACCTATATTATATAATAATTTAAGATGAAAAATAATATACAATTTTTTTCTTTTGTTAAAATACTAAATTATTTTTCCTCATTTACACATTCACACGTTTTTTTTGTTCCGTCACACTTGCAACAACCATTAGGACTACATGTTTTTCCTTTTTTGGTAACAATTAATTTACCATTTTCATCACATTCAAACATTACCCCAAGTTCGTATAAAGTATTTAAGTCTTCATCACTAATTTTAAGATAAACGTTATCAACAAATTTTAAATCATCTTCTTCTGAGGTCATATCAAAATGAAGTTCTCTTCCAGTAGGACCTTGTAATAAAATTTTAAGTACTAGAGCTTTTTTATCTTTATCAGATAATTTTTTATTAATTGCTTCACTAGCTTCTTTCGTAATTAACATAATAAATCATTCCTTTGTTTTAATTAGTATAGCAAAATTAATTAAGAATGTTTTGTTAAACGCTTACAGTTTTTAATTATTTTTCTCATTTTTCTTTAAAATTTTATTAATTAGTAACATAAAAGTTGTGAAAGTACACAAGCTTGACCAAATATCCGCAATAAGTTCGGCATAAAAGACGCCTTCGCCACCCATAAACTTTGGTAATACTAATATACATACAATATTTGTAATTTTTCTATTTAGTGATAAGAAAATACCTATATTTGCCAAACCTAGTGCAGTTAGTCCATCAACAAATGTATATTGAAATGAAAGTATTATAAATGGTGTCATATAACAAAATACCATTTTATTAGCTAAAGTGTAGGCAAATGTATCCTTTGTCATATAATTAAAGAATGGTTTAGCTATAAATAAAGATAAAATAGCACAAAAAGTTGTAAATATTAATGCATATAAAGTTATTACTTTTTCGGCATCTTTTACACGTTTGCTATTCTTTGCACCATAATTGTAAGAAAGAATAGCCCCAGTACCACCAGATATACCAAGTAGTGGCATCGAAAATAATTGATAAAATGATGTGATGATAGTAGCAGTTAATATATATTTATCAACCATGTCGCTTGATACATTCATTTTTAAACTCATATTTAAAATAACCAAAACTAAAGAATCAGTCATTAAAATAATAAATGGTGATACGCCTAAAAATAAAATTTTACGCATAGTTTTAGTGTTATAAGATCCAAACGAAACATTAACTTCAGTGCTTTTTAATCTTAACATTATAAAAACATAAATGAATGAGACTACTTGAGCAATACTAGTTGCAATAGCTGCACCTTTAACACCCATGTTAAAACCAAAAATAAATAAAGGATCTAATAAAATATTAACTAATGCGCCTAAAATCATAGTAAACATGGCCTTATTGGCGTATCCTTGACTTGTTAAATAATAATTAAGTCCTAAAGCCATTATTTGAAATGGTGCACCAAGTAAATAATACATCATGTAGTCACTCGCAAAATTTATTGTATTATTTGTTGCACCAAATAAATTTAATAAAGGAGTATGGAAAATCCAAAATAAAGATGGAACAATTATTCCACATACAAGTAACATAAAAAATGCATTACTTAAAACACTTCTAGCACCTTTTAAATCTTTTTTTCCGACATACATTTCCATTAAAGGGCCACCACCTTGTCCAAGTAGGGCCGAAAACGAGGAAATCATTGTACAAATCGGAGCTACAATGCCAATAGCAGTTAGCGCTAAATCTCCATCTACTTTTAAATTTGTAATATAAATTCTATCAATTATTGAATATAAAACATTAATAAATTGGGCAATCATTGCTGGAATTGCAAGCTTTAAAACAACCTTGAAGGTATTTCCATTTTCAAGTTCTTGACTAATCATAAAAACCTCTTTAAATATCTTACTAAATGATAAATCTAAGTAATATATTTTTCAAGTCTTTAGAACTTGTACAAATAAAAAAGCTTTAAAGATTTAAACCTTTAAAGCCAATTAATTATTTTCTGACGTTTCCGCTTTTTATAGCTTTTTCAGCTACAGCTTTTGAAACTGCAGGTACAACACGAGTGTCGAATGCATTAGGAATAATATATTCGTTATTTAATTCTTCATCATTAATTAGATATGCAAGAGCTTTTGTAGCAGCTAACTTCATTTCTTCAGTAATCTTTAATGCTTTACTATCTAAAGCACCTCTAAATATACCAGGGAAAGCTAAAAGATTATTGATTTGATTAGGGAAATCACTTCTACCTGTTCCGCAAATTACAGCACCAGCCTCTTTTGCATCATTATAACTAATTTCAGGTACAGGATTAGCCATTGCAAATACACAAGGATCAACCATTGATTTAACCATATCTTTAGTTAAAAGATTAGCAGCTGAAACACCAACGAATACATTTGCACCATTTACAATTGAAGCTAAGGTATTATCATGATTTTCTTTTGTATCAATTATCTTATCATCTAATAATTCTTTAATTAAGAAATCATAATTATCATAATTTTTAATATCAACTACACCATCTTTATTGTAAGCATAAATAGTTTTAACACCAAGTTTTTTTAACATACGCGCAATATTAGATCCTGCAGCACCTGTTCCTGATAATACAACAGTTAAATCAGATAATTCTTTTTTTAATAAACGACATGAATTAATAACTGCAGCACCTACTACAATACTTGTGCCATGTTGGTCATCATGCATGACAGGTATATTTAAACTTTTAATTAAACGACGTTCAATTTCAACACAACGTGGTGCTGAAATATCTTCAAGATTAATACCACCAAAACTTGGAGCTAAAATTTCTACTGTTCTGACAATTTCGTCAACATCTTTCGTATCTAAAACTAAAGGAACAGAATCAATATTGGCAAACCTTTTAAATAGTGCAGCTTTTCCTTCCATTACTGGTAATCCAGCTAATGGACCAATATCTCCTAAACCTAGTACAGCTGTTCCATCAGAAATTACAGCGATAGTATTAGATTTTGATGTATATTTATATGCATCAGATGGGTTTTTATAAATTTCCTTACAAGGTTCTGCAACACCAGGAGTATATGCAATACTTAAATCATCCTTTGTTTCAAGTGGTAATTTAGATGTTGTCGCAAATTTACCACCTATATGAGCTTTTAAAGCTTTTTCTCTTAAATCCATATTATTTATCATTCCTTTCAAATACACTGTGTCCGTAAATATCATAAGCTACTATTAGAGGAAAATCTTTAACCTCTAATCTTTTTATAGACTCGCAACCTAAATCATCAAATAAAACTTCTTTAGCACTTATAACACATTTTTTAAGTAATGCCCCGCAACCACCTGTAGTTACAAAATATACAAGTTTGTCTTTTTTGCAAGTTTCTATTACTTCTTTACTTCTAGGCCCTTTACCAATCATTCCAGAAATTCCTAAATCTTTCATATATGTTATAAATTTATCCATTCTACTTGAGGTTGTAGGTCCGATAGAACCAATTATTTCATTTGGTTTTGTAGGAGTAGGCCCTGCATAATAAATTAAACTATTAGAAAAATCAAGAGGAATAGATTCGTTATTATCTACCATATTTTTAAGTCTTAAATGTGCTTGATCACGAGCAGTATATAAAATACCACTATATTTAATTATATCTCCTGCATGAAGTGTTTCAATATTTATCATAAAATCACCTCTTCATGTCTATTAGCATGACATTGAATATTAATTGCAACCGGGAGCGAAGCTATGTGGCATGGGCATGTATTAATAAACACATTGAATACAGTTGTATCACCACCAAGTCCCATAGGACCTATAAAAGTTTCATTACATGATGCTTTTATTTCTTCTTCAAGTTGTTTAATATTAGGGTCAATGCTTGGGGTACTTCTAGTCAAAGCCTCTTTTGCCATAAGTGCACAAGTTTCAAAATTTCCACCAATTCCAATACCTAAAAACAAAGGTGGACAAGGTCTTCCTCCGGCTTCTTTAATCGTATTTATAACAAATTCTTTTATGCCTTCAATACCGTCAGTTGGATTTAACATTTTAAGTTTACTCATATTCTCGCTTCCCGCACCCTTAGGAGCTAAAACAAGGCGCAAGTTATTACCTTCAACAATCTTAGTATGAACAATAGCTGGTGTGTTATCTTTTGTATTAATTCTTGTAATAGCATCACTAACACTTTTTCTTAAATAAAATTGATTATAAGCGTCTCTGACACCTTCGTTTATTGCCTCTTCTAAATCACAATTTAAATGAACGTCGCGGCCAACATAGGCAAAACAAGTTACAATACCAGTATCTTGGCACATTGGTGTATGTTCTTCACGCGCAATTTTAGCATTTTCTAAAATATTACTTAAAATTTCTTTAGGTAGTGCTTTCGTTTCACTATCATATGCATTCTTAATGCAATTTAGCGTGTATTGATTTAAATTATGGCACGCTTTATCAAGTGCATTAGCTACAGCATTTTTAATATCATCAAGATATATTTCTTTCATAATATCACCTTTAATTAAATTTTACCTGATATTATAACTAATTACAATTTTTACTTTGTAATCTAAAAAATGGAAACGTTTTTCATAAAAAAACTAAGGGAAAAATTCCCTTAGTCCACATTTTTAAGCTGTAATTGTATTAATATATTCTTCTAATGTCTCATATGAAACAAAGTTAGGATTTTCTGCATTATGTAATACATAATCATAATCTTGTTCTTCAAGATGTAATGCAGCAAGTCTTTCTTGTAAACCACTTAAAATTATAGTTGATTTAAAGTAAGATAAATTTTCTTTAGTAATTTGAATCTTCTCAGTATTATTATATTCAATACTATAATCATCGTCAGTAAACTTAGCAGCTGCTTCAAGGAATAATGCAATTTCACTTTGAACAAGTTGAACAACTGTCTCTTCAGAATCCTTCTTGTCTACATATTTATTAAATGTATTTGCATATACTTTTTTTTCGCTACTTTCAGTAGATGTTTTTAAGTTTCTAGACATTACTATTACATTTCCACCTTTTTCAATTTCAACAGTTACCTTAGTACGAATAATTGAACTAGCTAATATTTGATCTTTATATTCGTTTGCAGTTTTTACACTTAAATCAATATCATTAAAGTCTTTTTCACCGCTTTCATCTTCTTTAGCAACTACGTCTAAAGCACTTACTAAAGCTTTGAATTCGTTCTTCGTAATATATAATTGTTCATTATCATCAATAACTGTTTCTTCACTATTATTTGTAAAAATCAAGTTATCAATATCAAACATCTTGTTAGACATTGTATACCAAACAATTTGACTATCTAATAATGTATCCATATTATCAGCAGATTTTAAAATCGCATTTGTCTTAATACCATTGAATCCTGAATCACTAGATACAGCACTTAAAGCTCCAAGTGTATTAACAGATCTTAATACTTTAACAAGTTCACCTTCGTTTTCACTACTTGTGTAATACCATTTATCTACTAAATTAGACTCATCATTCTCATCAAATGAATAACCCTTAGGTAATACAAATGATTCACTTTCTTGATCAACAATCATCTTAGATATAGTAGCATTAACAATATGAGGTTTTACTATATCTACAAGAGTCTCAATATTTTCACCAGTATATTTTTCAAGGTCAATTGCAGATTTAATGTTTTCTACACTAAAGTCGTCAGTTGCTAAAGTCTCTTCACCAATTAATTCTTTAAATGAACTAAAAGTAGCAGAACAAGCAACACTAGTTATATAGTTATCATCGTCGTAAACATCATTTGGAAGATAGATTGCATCAATTGTATTAATTGATTTAGTTAAAGAAGCTTTTAGAATTGTTGATTCAAATAACTTATCTGTTTTAGTTTGATCACTACCATCAACTTTATCGCCTAAGTAGAATACTTGTTTAAGATTCATATTAATAGAATTATCTTCTTTAATATCTACACCAAGTAATTTAATGTTACCTAATAAATGAGGTAATTCTTCTTTCCAAGGACTTTCTTCATAATTAGACTTGATTGTATCATTATCAATATCGTTTCTAAAAGTTTGTGGAATCTCTAAATATTCATTTACACTTTCATTGTTTGATAAAGTATCATTAAACCAATAAGCACTACTTGTAAGAGCTATAGAACTATTTTTAATAAGACTAATAGCTTCATCTTCTAGAACTCTCTTATATTTTAATGAAGTAAAGTCTACAGTTTCAGTAGTATCAGTAATATTATATGAATATTTGAAGAATTTAATTAACGATAAATATTCAGAAGCTTTTAGAGTATCTTTATAAGGATCATTATAAGCATAATCAGGAATTTCAATTACAAAATCAGAACCTTCTGTTGAGCTCACAACATTTTTTGTGAAGGTAGCATTAATAATTGTAGAACTTACTAAGTTTAAAATACTTTCTTCACTTGCTTTAGCAACTTTTGTGATTAATTTATTAACATCGCTATCACTACTTGTAGCTTCTTTGATTATATCAAATTGTTCTTCAATGATATTTAATAGCTTAATAAATTCTCCGTTTTCTTCTTCAACTTCACTTTGATTAGTCCATAGTACAAGATTTTTCTCGACGCTTGATTCATCAAGAGATAATCTTTCTGGAACTTCTAGATAATCACTTGTGAATGAATATAATAATTGGCTAGATAAATCTAGTAATATTGTGCTGTTTTTAATAGCAGAAATATTATCTTTAACAAGTGACACAAAATCTACACTACCATCTTGAATTTGTGGAATATATTCTGCATTAGTATATAAGAATCCTAATAAATCTTTTAAAGATGCAGTTGTAAATACACTAATTTCCTCACCATTAGATGTAATAGTTTGTTTTACAGATTTTTCATAATAAATTTTAATTTGTTCTTCATTATATGTAATACTTAAATTACTCATAATAGAAGATAATAATGAATGTATTAATACTGAATGATTTTCTTTATCAGTATCAATTACATCATAGAATTTGCTATCAGGATTAGTGATAGCTTTTACAACATCTACAATTTGTTCATTAGATAATTCAGTTGTACCATATGTAACATCAAATATATTAGCAAATGTAGGAAGTACACTATCAATAATTTTCTTTATCTCGCCACTTTGAACATTTCCATCCTTATCAGTATAACTTCCCCAATATGTCTTAGGAAGTGTAATAGATTCATTAGTTATACTACTAAGTGAATTATTAAGTGTATCTTCAATTAATTTATTAAATCCATTTGTATTTAATATAATAGATATAGCTGAAGTATCGATTATTGAATCGATTCTCTCGTATAATGCAGTTTCCTTATTAGAAAGTGCACTAATATAGAAATGCATTAACTCATCTTGTGTTTGAATATTGTTATTAACAACATTATCAATTAAAGCACCAAAACTTGTAAATATAGTCTTTATAGATTCTGTCCATTTAATATCATATAATTTTTGATTTGTAGTTAATGTAAAATCAAATTCAGGTGTATAAGTACTTAAAACATCAGTTACACAGTCTGTAATTAAATCGTTAAATCTATCTGTGTTAAAGAATGATAGTCCACATAAATCATTATAAAGAAGTTCGGTAAAATCTGCACCGCGTGTTGTTTCTTCACTAGAAACGCTGCGTGCTATACCATAAACTAAAGTAGTATCATTATTTTGGCTTAAATTATTAAGTGCATTTATTTCATTTTGATATTTCATAATATCAACATAAACTTTAAATACTGCGGCTGCATTACCAGAAACAATATCAGTAGTCTTAATAGAATTTTTGCCAAGGAATGCATGATATAATAATTTATTACCTAGTTCTTGACTATTAATATTTTCATCATTAACGCTTTCACCTACAGCATTTTGAGCCAAACCAATAGCTAACATATTACATGTGTAACCTAACATTGATTGTTCATCAATTGTTAAGTCTTTAAGCGTTTCACTAACTGCTTCTTCTAAAGTTTTACCATCAATTTGCTTATCACTTGCTAAGAAGTTAGATAAGTAATCAGCATCACCAGACTTAGTATAATCATAACCATACTTTAAGAATAAATAAGCTGTTTTACAAACAGGACGTGTAAGTGAACTTATATCTTTAGATAAAGATAGTTCAATTGTATGTTCCCCTTTTTCGTCAGTATAAGTATAAGATGTAGTTGTTAATTTATCAGCTACTATTAAATAAATAGGTAATCCATCTTTATTTTTAACCGAACTTAAAACTTTACCAATACCAACATTATCATACTTTGTAACTACTCTAACAATTTCAGCAACTGTTTTAGTATCATCGTTAGGTAATTCTTCATTATTTAGATCATATGATTCACCATTTGTAATAAGTAAAGAAATAATACCAAATGGAGCTAAGACAAAGATAGAAACAATAAAGCCTCTTACAACGCCTATAAGACCACCAGTAAATTTATGTTTCTTATAAGGTCTTTCACTAGGATAAGTTTGTGCTCTTTTATTAATTTTCTTTTTTCTTCTGCCTTCTTTAGCAAAGATTAAATAGAAAATATAGAAAATAAACTTAGCAATAAAGAATACAACAATTGAAACTAGATATAATACTAAATTAACAATAAGTAAAGATAAACTATAAATGAACTTTGCAGCCTCAGTTACAGAAAAACCATATTGTTCAATAGCAGTTAACACACTTTCATTATTTGATAAATATTCTTCTAAATATCCTGTAAGAGTATCATGATTTTCTGATGTATTAAACCTCTCACCAATATTAATATTTGCTTTATTACAAACACTAACAAATAATGTATCAAAATTTTTACGTACAACTATAAAGAATATAGTAGCAACAACAATAGATAATATAAATGTAATAAATAATTTGATTGATTTTACTCTACCACGTCTAAATCCGGCAAAAAACTGCCATAGAATTATTATTCCAAAAATAATTGTAGGAATCCATGGTAAAATATTTACAATTTTGTTTAAATTAGAATTAAAAAATTCAGTAATTTGATCAATTGACATATACTATCCCTCCTATATCTTAATTATATTGTAATTTTTTTATAATTTGAATATGGTTTCACAATTTTTTCAAATAAAAACGTTTTACATTTAAAAAATTACAATTTAAAATAAATCAAAAATATTCTTGACTAAGTCTTAAGTCTATAATATAATAAAAAGGCTTAAAGAAATGTGGCAGTACTCAAGAGGCTCAAGAGGCTTCCCTGCTAAGGAAGTAGACCGGGTAACTGGTGCCAGGGTTCGAATCCCTGCTGCCACGCCACTTTTTAAAAAAATGTTTAGAATTTAAAAAAAGTTCTTTACATTTAAAAAAAGTTGTGTTAATATATTTGAGCAAGTCTTAAAAGACTTAAGTTGGCGCGTTGGTGAAACGGTTAACACACATGCCTTTCACGCATGCATTTATGGGTTCGAACCCCGTACGCGTCACCATTTTGATTATTACGTTTGATACCTTGTATCAAACTTTTTTTTATTTTATTTTAATGCTAAAATAATATTGAGGTCTTTTATGAATGCATTAATAGTCTATAACCCCTATTCAAGAAATAATAAAATTGAAAAATATAAAGATTTCTTAATTAAAAAACTAAATAGTAAATATGAAACAATAGATTTTTATAAAACTGAAGGAATTCATTCTATAACTGATTATGTCTATAACAATATAAATAATTATGATTTGCTTATAATATCTGGCGGAGACGGAACAATTAACGAAGCTATAACAGGCGTTATAAGAGCTTCTTCTAAAGTTTTGGTTTCTATTATCCCATCAGGTACTGTTAACGATTTAGCTAGTTTACTTGGTTATTCAAAAAACGTAAAAAAATCAGTTAATAAAATATTAACTAATACATCCTCATTTATGGATATTTGTAAAATAAATGATAAATATTTTTCATATGCGGCAGCGGCTGGAAAATATACTGATGTTTCTTACACAACCCCAAGAAGCCTTAAAAGAGTATTTGGCCCTTTTGCTTATTTATTCCATGGTTTAAAAAAATTCTTCAAACAAGAAAAAATGAATTTAGAAATTCATTTTGATGATCAAAAAATATACGGATCATTTTATGTTATCTTCTTACTTAACACTAAAAGAGTAGCTGGTTTTAAATTTGATAAGAAAAAGAACGTTAAATTAAACGATGGTAAAATTGAATTAGCTTTAATTAATAAAGCTAGAATTACTTGGCCTCGTTTAGCTAGGTTTTTTATGTTTGGTAACCGAGTTAAAAAAGGAATAGAGATTTTTAGTGCCAAAAATATTAAAATTCTATCAGATAAAGAAATCGATATAAATACAGACGGAGAGTTTGCATTTAGATCTAAAGAAATTAACATCACTGTTTTAAAAGAGGCAATCAATTTTAGTATTGATCAAAAAATTAAGAATAAATATTTTAAAAAAGAGAATTAGTCCTTATCTAATTCTCCTTTTTTATCTTTATTTTTCATTTCTAGTTTTAATTTTTCTAATTTAGCTTTGCTCCTACGAATCATTTTATCTACACTATATTCATAATGAGCAGATCTTTTATCAGCTATACACAATATAATTCCTATTTTTGAAGTTGGAATATGAAACAATGTTAAAGGCCACATATGGCTTCTAATAGCTCTACATTCTTTTTTTGTTAATCCAAAATCTCTACTAGCATTAAGCATTGCAGTTTTAGGGTGTGTGAACCCATGTGGACGTTTATGATTCTTTTCATGCCAATCATATAAATAATAATCATGAAGTAAACATACTTTGATTAATGAGTTCAAATCAATTTTTTTATTTATAGACATTTTATACGCAATATAAGCAACACTAATAGAATGTCTATAGATAGTGTGATCTGCGTGATGAATAAATTTTTTTAATTGTTTAAATTCATTTGTATTAATTATCGGTCTAGCAATATCTAAAAATTCTTTCATTGTCGGTTCTTTTTTATTTTTTTTCATATTAACCCCTTAAATATTTAATAGATTTTTCTAGATCATTTTTAGACTTAACTTCAATAACAATAAATTCAATTTTATCTTTAACCTTATTATATATGTCTTTTATATCAAGTTCGCCTTCACCTAATTCTAAATGACATTTTGTTTTAGTTGAATCATGGAAATGCATTTCTCTAAATTTATCTATATTATTATAAAAATAATTAGACAAGTCATTTCCAGATGTATAGTCATGTCCTATATCATATGTAAAATTAAAATCATCACTAAGTTCATTAAAAGTTTTAACAATGAAATCTAAACTAGTAATATTTTCTAAAACAAGTTTAACATCATATTTATTACATATATTTTTAACTTTATCTAGATTTCTTTTAAGTCTTTTAATATAAGAATCATAATATATATTATAGATATAATTCTTCTTCCCCGAAACTGTTACAATAGGTCCTACATTTAAATGTATATTCACTTGACTAACATATTTAAAACATTTCTTTAAATATTTTTCTAGTAATAAAATATATGCATCACTAACCTCATCATAAAGGCCAAAATCTGCTTCATCAAAAAAATGTAGTGTGTATTTTAACTTATTCGTTGGTATAGAACCTAAATCAATAAACTCTAATACATATGGTAAATTCATATTAAGTTCAATAAACTCATAATTGTTTTTAATTGCAAAATCTATATTTTCTTCTAAGTCATTAAATTCAATAATAGTTGGCATTCCTAACATATAAAGCCTCTTTATAAAAATTTGTTTATTTTAATTTATCACAATTAAGCAATAATAAAAAGTAAAATGAACAAAAAGAAAAAAAGTCTTGCTCACACAAGACTTAAAATACAAAATGGCAGGGGCAGTAGGATTCGAACCCACACGAACGGTTTTGGAGACCGTCATGCTACCGTTGACATCATGCCCCTATGCTTAACTATTGTAGCATAATAAAAATTCATAATCAAGATTTTTTTTATTTGACCTAAAAAATAATTTAAATATAAAAATAAAACTATTTTAGCCTAATACAAAAGTACAAAGCTAAAATAGTCTTTATTTATTTTATTAATGATAATTGTAATTTGTTTTTAACTAAATCAATACCAATAACATAAACTTTTACTATATCACCAACATTTAAAATTTCAGATGGATGTTTAATATAGTTTCTACTCATTTTAGAAATATGTAATAAACCTGCATCATGTAATCCTACATCAATAAACGCACCGAAATCAACTACATTTCTTACAGTTCCTTCTAGTTCGTCACCAACTTTTAAATCTTCTAGTTTTGTTTGATTACTTTTTAACTTTGGTGTTTCATATTCATCTCTAATATCTCTTAAAGGTTTTTCAAGAGAACTGATAATATCGCATAATGTATAAGTATTTGAATTTAGATCATTCGCTAAAGATTCAATATTTTCTTTTTTAATAATACTAATTTTTTCTACGTGTCCTAAATCAGATAGAGTTAAACCAAACTTATTTAACAACTTTAAAGTGATATCATAACTTTCAGGGTGAATTGAAGTTTCATCTAATTTGTTCTTTGAGCCGTATACTCTTAAGAATCCTGCTGCTTGAACATAAGCTTTTTCACCAAGTCTTGAAACTTTAAGTAATTCTTCTCGCGAATTAAATTTACCATTTTTATTTCTATAATCAACAATGTTTTTAGCGACAGTTTTATTTAGTCCTGAAATATAAGTAAGTAAGGATTCACTAGCTGTATTTAAATCAGCGCCTACAGCATTTACAGCATCTACTACAACTTCACCTAATTTTTTATCTAGTTCTTTTTCATTAACATCATGTTGATATTGACCAACACCAATGGATTTTGGATCAATCTTAATAAGTTCAGCTAAAGGATCTTGAATACGGCGCGCAATAGATACGGCGCTTCTTTTTTCAAGTGTTAAATCAGGGAACTCTTCTTGTGCAAGCTTTGAGGCACTATATACACTAGCACCTGCTTCAGACACTACAACATATTGACATTTTAAATTATATAAAGAAATAGTGTCACTAACAAATTTTTCTGTTTCTCTTGAGGCTGTACCATTACCAATTGCTACAACATCAATATTATATTTTAAACAAAGATTTTTAAATATATTGCGTGCCTCTTCTAAATCTTCTTTTTTAACCCCAGAACCAGGATATATCTCGTTAGGCATAATTACGGCAATTTCAAGCATTTTACCTGTTTGATCAACAACAGCTAATTTACAACCAGTTCTAAATGCAGGGTCTACTCCAAGCACCATTTTATTTTTTAAAGGTGCTTGTAATAATAAATTCTTTAAATTAAGACCAAAAATATCTATAGCACTCTTTTCAGCTTTTTCTGTTAGCATGTTACGAATTTCGTTTTCAAGAGATGGGAAAATTAATTTATTATAAGCCTCTAGACATGCTTCCTCTAAATAAGAAGTATAAGTTGTATCTTTAAAAATAACTTTTCTTTTTAAATACATAATGTTGCCATCATCATCGGCTTTAATCTTAACAGTTATTGCTCCGACGTTTTCAGCTCGATTAATAGCTAAAATTCTATGATTTTTTATACTTTGACAAGATTCAGAATAATCAAAGTAATTTTCATATATTGAGTTCTCTTCAGTATATGTTTTTTTCTTTTTTGTCACAATATCACTAACACGTTTAATATTATTTCTTAAAATCTTACGATAATTAGCATTATTTGAAATATCTTCTCTAATAATATCTACCGCATAACTTAAAGCTTCATCAATATTTTTAACATTTTCATTTAAAAAGCGAGATACATCTTTGTTTATATCACTAACAACAGGACATGTTTCAATATATTTAGCTAGCGGTTCCATTCCTAAATTTTTAGCTATAGTACCTTTAGTTTTCTTGTTTTCTTTATAAGGCAAATATAAATCTTCTACCTCAACAAGTTTACTAGCTTGTTCAATTTGGCTTTTTAATGTTTCATTTAACATACCTTTTTGGTCTATTAAACGTATAACTTCTTCTTTTCTTTTAGCTAAAGAGGCTTCATATTCCCATTCGTTATAAATATCTCTTATTTGGTTTTCATCAAGCGCACCTGTTTCTTCTTTTCTGTATCTAGCAATAAAAGGAACAGTACAGCCTTCATTTAGCATATTTAAAACAATTTGAATTTTTTCTTTTTTAATATTTAATGTCTTTTCTAGTTTTTCAATAATATCTTGCATAATCTAACCCTTTAAAAAAAGGCTCTAATTTTGAGCCTCTAATGATACACCATATGTAAACATGATATATTCTTGAACTTCTTTAATTGTCGATAAGAATGAATCAATTGTTGATCCACCACTAATTGTGTATTCAATAGTACTACCTGTACTGTTTTTACCTTCAATAGTTGAACTTGTACTTACATAAGATAATGAACTGTCTTGAGCACCCATGTAGAAACCAAGTAAACCTGGGGAAGTAATAGAATCATAGTCTTCGTTTGCATCAACGCTAGAATTACCACTTAGTGATGCATTACAAATATAGATACCAGTCTTTAATCCGCCTTCTCTATCTTCTTTTGCATTAGCTGCTTCTACAAGATTGATTAATTCATGTAATTCAGCCATACCTTGTTGATATTTCTCATAAGTTTGATAAGCAGTTGTTGTTTTCTTACCTTTAGGCTTATCGAATACAAATGTATCATTATAAACAAATACAAATACTTCTTTATATTGATTTTCTTTTGTATCATCTAATAAGTCTTCAATTTCGTTATAATTAATTTTATATTTAGTATCTTCTCCAGCAAAACGTTTTGTTAAAGAATCAGTATTTGCTAATATATACCAAACAAATAGTCCTACAATAATACCTACTACTAAAAGAGATAAACAACTAGATAATATAATCCAGAATTTTTTAGTATGTGGTTTTCTTACTTTTTTAATAGAACGTGCCATTTAAAAATCAACTCCTAAAATATTGTCTATATAATTATAGATTAATTTTATATTTTTTACAATAATCAAGAAAATACTAAATTATTGTGTATTTAGTTTATCTTCTTCAATTTTTGAAGCTATTTCTTTTATTTTGATAAATTTATGATTTAAGCCTGATTTTGTCATCTTTATACCATAATCTTTGTCAATTATATCTATGAGTTCTTTAAAACTAGCTTCGGGATTATCTAGTCTTACTTTCATAACAAGTAAGACACTAGAATCAATCTTAGATAAATCTTTTATATTAAATTGAATAGTATTAATATATTCAATTTGTTTTTTTGAAGCTGATAATGTTTTCATTTCATTTGCAATTTCAGCATTCATTTGTCTAGTTAAACTAGCCTTGTATTCTCTTTTAATTACATTTTCATCTAACAAGAACGCTTGATGACTTGCGCCTATAATTCGTAAAAAGTCACCAATTGCTGATACATCCTTTAAATACACAACAAAGTCATTTCTTCTTTTAGTAATCTTAGCATTTAGAGCAAATTCATTCATAACTTTTTGAATAAATAATGCATCACTATCGCTAGATGTAACAATTTCCGTATGATAGTCACCGTTTTTAGGATCATTAATAGAACCGCGAGCTAAAAAGGCTGCACGAAGGAAAGCTTCCCTAGTTCCACTACCTACTAAAATTTCTTCTTTGTTAATACTATCTCCAAGTAAATTAAAATCAGAGATAATTAAACTAGGATCACTATCAATAAGTACTTGATAATAAATACCTTGATTAAGTTTTTTAATTTGATGTGTTAAAAGAGTAGTTTCAACATTATATTCTTTTTTAACAAAATCTAAATATCTTCTAGCAACCATCGCATTTAATGTTTCAAAAGATATAGTAAATTTTAAATTACGTAAAATAAGTTCACTTGATAATCTTAATAAAGCTTCTAATTCGGCTCTTATTAAATGAGAATCTGTAACATTGATTTTTGCAACTTCTGTTTTACAATCATTAGAAAATGACATATTAAATACCTAATATAGAAAGAAGTGATTCTAAATCTTTAATATAATAATTAGGTTCACTCTTTTCTAAATCCTCTAATTTTAATGAATATAAAACACCAACAGACTTACATGTTTTGTCAATATTTCTATCTTTATAGAATTTATCAGCATTATGCCCTGCATATATGTCGGATGCATTATCACCTACGTATAAAGCATTTTTAGAAAACTTATAATGATTCATTACTCTTAATATACCTTCAGGATTAGGTTTAGCAATAACCTCACCCTCACCTATAATATAATCTACGTACTCAAGTAATCCATTATACTCAAGACCATATTTAACCATGTCTTTGACTTTACTAGATACGACCGCAACAATATAGCCGTTTTTATGTAAAGTTTTTAATAAAGTTTTAGCTCCATCAAAAGGTTTAACATAATCATTATGATGTTCCTTATTCCACTCTCTATACACATCAATCATTTCATTAATTAAAGTTTCGTCATCAGTATATTTTCTAAATGAATCATATAAAGGTGGTCCGAAGAATGAATCTAATTCCGCTTGTGTCAATTCGTGCTCAGGGAAATATTTTTGAAAAACATAAGTAAATGTATGATCAATTAAAGATTTTGTATCAAGAAGTGTACCGTCTAAATCAAAAATAACTGTATCAATAGCTTCTTTCTTACATTCTTCTTTAATTTGGTAATATTTTACTTTTCCATTTAATTTCTTAATTGTTCTCTTAAGTACTAAATAAGTAATACCTAAGACAATTCCAAGAACAGACATTAAAATAGAAACTGATACATTTCCAAGCATAAGTGGTTCATCAACACCACTATTCATTCTTAAACTTTCTGTAAATATTCTAACGCATCCATACCAAATTAAATAAAATCCCATGAAATCGCCAGAATAAACACGCTTTGAATTCTTTCTTAAATATAATATGATAAATAATCCAACTAAATTTAGGCAAGATTCATATAAAAATACAGGATGTCTATAAAAACCACTTATAAACATATTATCTGTTATAATACGTGGAATAAGAGTTAAAAATAAGTCTTCGTTATTTACAATAGGTCCATATAATTCTCTATTGAAAAAGTTACCGTATCTACCAAATATTTGTCCAATTAAAAATCCTGGTGCTACAATATCTAGCACTTTATAAATAGATACTTTTGATAAATGACAATATACAAAAATACTTATTAAAGCAGCTATAACTCCACCTTGAATAGCTAAGCCTTGTAAGCCCACAAACTTACCATTTTGAAATCCTAATACTTCAGAAAATGAGCCAAAACTATCTAAATTAAATAATACATACCAAATACGAGCTCCAATAATTGAAATAGGTACAATTATTAAAACACCATATCCAATAAAATTTGCTTTAAGGCCTAATTTTTTACCTTCTCTTACGCCTTGTAAATATGCAATAAGAATACCAATTAAAATGCAAACTGCATAAAGTCTAATATTAGTATTGCCTAAAGTTTCGCTATATGCATGAACACTATTAAACACTATTCTTCCTCCGAGTCTTTTCCGCTTTCTGCTAATTTATTAATAGAATTAGTAAATTCAAGTGCACTGTTAATTCCAAATACCTTTAATTTTTCGTTTAGAGCAGCACTTTCAACAAGTAAGGCTAAATTTCTTCCAGGTAAAACAGGGATTACAACTTTATGAACATCAGTATTAAAAATTCTTACAGTTTCAGACTCAATACCTAGTCTATCGTAATATTTTCCTTCTTCCCAATTCTCAAGTTCAACAACAAGTCTAATCTTCTTACTCTCTCTAAAAGCACCAGCACCAAATAAATGTACAACATCAACAATACCAATACCACGTAATTCAATATAGTGTTGTAAAACACGAGGAGCTCTACCTATTAAATTTCCTGGCTCTTTTTCAAATACATCTACTCTATCATCACTTATTAATTGATGTCCTCTTTTAATAAGCTCCATAGCTGTTTCACTCTTACCAATACCACTTTTACCCATGATAAGTGTACCCATACCATTAATATCCATTAAAACGCCATGTATTGTTTGAACAGGTGCTAATTTTTCTTGTAGATAATTATATAAATTACTAGATATAGCAGTTGTACGTAATTCACTCTTTAAAATAGGAACATTGTATTTATTACCTAGTTCAATTAAAAATTCAGGCACTTCAACATTTAATGAACAAATTAAACAAGGTGGATTCATTTCAAATATCTTAGAAATTCTTTCAATTGAATCTTTCAATTCTACAGTCTTTAAAAATGACGATTCCTTAGAGCCCATTAACATGATTCTTTTAGGCTCAAAAAAGTCAAAGAATCCGGCAAATTCAAGACCTGGACGTGTTACGTTCGCATCAACAATCTTTCTTTCAAGACCATTATTTCCGGCCACAACTTTTAAATTGATATCATTAACTAATTTTTTTACATTCATAATTTACACCTTCTTTATTTTTTAAAAATACTTAGTAATTGATGTCTCTTTATAAACAAATAAGAAACAATACTTAAAGCTTCACTTAAAATATAATATAAACACAAATAGAAAGTAACATTAAATGTAAAACTTCCTGCTATATTTAATATACCATAAGTTAAATATATACTCACTATTAAATACAATAAATAAGTAATATTACTTTTACTAAATATTTTAAAGTTAAATTTTATAAAAGTTCTACATATCGTTTGATAAAATGTGAACATTAGCACAAAATATAAAACTGATAGATTATTTTTATATGTAATTGTACTAGCAAATATACCAAAAAGTACAAAATTAGATACTAAACAAATACAAAACTTTTCAATAAATCTAACAAAAAAATTACAAATTTTTTGAATTCTAGTTTTTCTATCTATTCCTAAAGTTTTAACAAACTTTTTCATCTTTTTTTGTTCATTTTTTGGTAAATTCTTAGTTACTTCTTCAAGTAAATCATATAATTCTTGATTTTCTTTTCCAAGTTCTACTTCAATTACTTTATCTTCTTTATTTAGATTATCATTTGAATTATCATTTGCTTTGTCTAATTCATTATTTTCTTTATCATTATTATTTTTATTATCATCTAAATTCATATAAACACCGCTAAAATTATACCATAAAATAATAATTATAACTACAATAACTAAATTTGCTTGAATTATTTTTTAAATCCTACGTAAGAAAAAACAACCTGTGTAAATACAAGTTGTTTAAAATAAAATTATAAGTATTTTTTTAGATATTTGCCTGTATACGACTCTTCTACTTTAGTTATTTCTTCAGGTGTACCACACGCAACAATATTTCCACCTTTGTCTCCACCTTCAGGGCCTAAATCAATAATATAGTCTGCAAGTTTAATAACATCTAAATTATGTTCAATAATCACTACCGAAGCCCCGGCATCTCTTATTTTAAATATTACATTCATAAGGCGCTTAATATCGTCATTATGAAGACCTGTAGTAGGTTCATCCATTACATATAGCGTTTTAGATGTAATTCTTTTATTTAATTCAAATGCAAGTTTGACTCTTTGTGCTTCCCCGCCAGATAAAGTTGTAGAAGATTGACCAAGTTTTATATAACCAAGTCCTACTTCCATTAGCGTATCAAGTTTAGACTTGATTTTAGGAATAGAGGAGAAAAACTCTGATGCGTCCTCAATTGTCATATCTAATACATCGGATATAGTTTTGCCTTTGTATTTAACTTCAAGAGTTTCTTTATTATAACGTTTACCTTTACACTCTTCACATTCTACATATACATCAGGTAAGAATTGCATCGATATACGTTTTACACCGTCTCCCCAACAAGATTCACATCTACCGCCCTTAACATTAAAAGAAAATCTTCCCTTGTCAAATCCGCGGATTTTAGCATCAGTTGTTTGAGCAAATAAATCTCTAATATCATCAAAAACAGAAGTATAAGTTGCTGGGTTAGATCTAGGAGTTCTTCCTATTGGTGTTTGAGATATTTGAATAACTTTATCAATATTCTCTAATCCTTTAATTTTCTTAAAAGACCCTGGTACTATACTATTTGATTTATACACACTCTTATATGCAGCTTTATATAAAATCTCGTTAACTAATGTAGATTTTCCACTTCCTGATACTCCTGTAACTAGAACTAAGCAACCTAGAGGAATTGATACATTAATGTTTTTTAAATTATGTTCATCAGCGCCTTCAATTTGAATAAATTTACCATTTCCTTTTAATCTCTTTTTAGGTAATTCAATCTTTAGTTTTCCCGATAAATAAGCCCCCGTTAAGGAATTTGGATTATTCATAACTTCTTGTGGGGTACCACTAGCCATAATATACCCACCATGTACTCCGGCTCCCGGACCGATATCAACTAAATAGTCAGCTTCTCTCATTGTGTCTAAATCATGTTCGACAATAATTAATGTATTTCCTAAATCACGCATGTCTTTTAATGTTTTAATCAACATGTCGTTATCTCTTTGATGTAAACCAATAGATGGTTCATCCATTACATATAACACACCAGTTAATTTAGAACCTATTTGTGTAGCTAATCTAATACGTTGAGCCTCTCCTCCTGATAATGTATCTGAAGAACGAGATAGTGTTAAATACCCAAGTCCTACATTTGATAAGAATTGTAGTCTATCTAAAACTTCTTTAATTGCAAGACTGGCAATTTCTTTTTTCTCAGGACTTAATTTTAAAAGTAATTCATTTAAATATGGTATAAGTTTATCTATTTGCATATCGCACATATCCATAATAGATTTACCATCAATTTTTACACTAAGTACCTTTTCATTCAAACGTTTTCCTTTGCATGTTTCGCATGTTCTTTCAGTCATAAAAGACTCAATCCACGTACGAATCCAATCACTTGTAGTTTCTACATATCTACGTTTGAAATTGTCCATCATACCTTCGTATCGCTTAATATCGTGCTTTACATTACCACTTGAGGTAGTTATATTAAATTCTATTTCTTCGTCTGAGTGATATAATACAATTTCTTGTTTTTCGCGAGGAATATCTTTAAAAGGCATGTTCATATCAATATTATAATGATTACAAACTATTTGTAATTCACTATTTAATATATTATCTTTTTCTTGATTTTTAAGAGGTATGATTGCTCCCTTATTGATAGATTTATCCGGGTCAACCATTAATGCTTCACTTACCTCAAGTTTTACACCAAGTCCTTTACAGTCAGGACATGCGCCAAGGGGCGAATTAAATGAAAATAATCTAGGCTCAAGACTTGGGACTGAATAACCACAAATTTTACATGCATAGTGTTCTGAGAAAAATAATTCTTCATTTGTATCTAAAATTTTAACTTTAGCATATCCCGAACTAGCTTTAAGTGCTAATTCTAAGCCTTGACGAATTCTACTTTCTAAGCCGTCTTTCATCTTTAATCTATCAATTAAAATATCAATATCATGTTTAATATTTTTATTTAAATTAATCTCTTCTTCAAGTTCATAAGTTGTGCCATCGACTATAGCACGAGAAAAACCTTCTTTTAAATATTTTTGGAAAACATTTTTATGTTCTCCTCTTTTTGCAACAACAACAGGTGATAAAATATAAAACTTAGTTCCTTCAGGAAGTTCTAAAACTTTTTTAGTCATTTGATCAACACTTTGAGCTTCTATTTTCTCGTTATGAATAGGGCAATAAGGCACACCTATTCTAGCGTATAAAACCCTAAAGTAATCATAAATTTCTGTAATAGTACCTACTGTAGAACGAGGATTTTTACTTGTTGTTTTTTGATCAATTGAAATTGTAGGTGATAATCCTTCAATTGAATCAACATCAGCTTTATCTGTAGCACCTAGAAATTGTCTAGCTGAAGGTGAGAGTGCATCAATAAAACGTCTTTCTCCTTCTTTACAAATAGTGTCAAATGCAAGTGTAGATTTTCCGCTACCAGAAAGTCCTGTCATTACTATCATTTTATTCTTTGGTAATTCAATATCAATATTCTTTAAATTATTTTCACGAGCTTTTCTTACAATTATTTTATCCATTATTATCCTCGATTATTTTAATAAACTCATCTTCACTCATTATTTGAATACCTAAGCTTAACGCTTTATCATATTTAGACCCTGCATTTTCTCCTGCAATTACTATATTTGTTTTTTTAGAAACAGAATCACTACAAGATCCGCCTAAACTCTCAATTATACGTTTAGCTTCACTTCGCTCAAAATGAGATAAAGAACCTGTTAATACAACTTTTTTACCAGTAAAATAAGACTCTTTTACAACTATTTTTTCTTGTGACATATTTAAGCCTAGTTCTTTAAGTTTACTTAACATATTTAAATTATCAACATCAGAAAAATAATCAACAACGCTTCTAGCAATAATATCTCCTATATCATTAATACAAGCTATATCATCGTATTTTGCATTAATAAGTTCATCAATAGAGCCAAATTTATTTGCTAAAATTTTTGCTACCTTAGCTCCTACATGTCTTATTCCTAGTCCAAATAATAAGCGATCAAGAGAACGTGATTTAGATTCTTCTATTGCATCTAGTAATTTATTAACACTCTTTTCGCCCATTCTTTCTAAATTTAAAAGAATGTCTTTCTTATCTTTTAATGTAAAAATATCACATATATTATTTACAATTTTTTCATTAAATAAAGTTGTAACCAATTGTTCACCAAATGAATCAATATCATAAGCAGGTTTTGATACAAAATGAATTAACTCGTTTTTGCATCTATCACTACATTTTTTGTTTAAACAATAATAATCAGCTTCTCCTTCAATACGTACAAGTTTTGTGCCGCAACACGGACAATATTCGATAAATGTAATAGGAGTGGCATTTTCTTCTCTATCCTCTTTAGAAACTCCTACAACCTCAGGAATTACATCACCGGCTTTTCTAATAATTATTGTATCATTTGTGTGAATATCTCTCTCTTTAATAAAATCTTCGTTATGAAGCGTTGCACGAGAAATTGTTGATCCTTGAACTAAAACAGGATTAAATTTAGCAACAGGCGTAATATTTCCTGTTCTACCTACTTGATATATAATATCTAATAATTTTGTCTTCACTTCTTGAGGAGGGAACTTATATGCAATAGCCCATTTAGGATATTTTGCTGTTACTCCTATTTTATTATACAAATCTTTATTATTTAACTTTAATACAATTCCGTCTATATCATAAGGAAGACTTTCTCTAATTTTAGCTATTTCTTCAATATATAGAAAAACCTCATCAATTGTATTACATAATTTAGAATAAGGATTAACTTTAAAGCCTAGCTTTTTCATTATATCTAGTGCTTCAGATTGACTATGATTTTCTATACCACTTGTTAAATAATATAAGAATGCGTCTAAACCTCTTTTAGAAACCATTTTAGGATCTAATAATTTTAGTGATCCACTTGCAGCATTTCTACAATTTGCAAACAATTGTTCTTCATTAAGTGCTCTTTCTTCATTAAGTTTTATCAAACTCTTTTTAGGCATGAAAATCTCGCCACGAACTTCAATATTTAGTTTTTCTTTTAATTTTAGAGGAATAGATTTAATTGTTTTAACGTTTTCTGTAACATCGTCTCCTACAACACCATTTCCTCTTGTAGCTGCTCTTTTTAATACACCATCTTCATAAATACAAGATACTGATAAACCATCTATCTTAAGTTCACATTCATAGCTTATATCATCAATAATATTTCTTAAACGCTCATCAAATTGTCTAAGTTCATCATATGAAAACGCATCAGATAAACTCATCATAGGTGTTTCATGAGTTACTTGATTAAATTTAGAGATTGCATCCCCACCAACGTGTGTAGTAGGGGAATTAGGATCTTTATATTCAGGATATTTTTTCTCTAAATTTTCAAGTTCAACTAATAATTTATCAAACTCAAAATCTTCCATTGTTGGATTATCTAATACATAATAATCATAATTAGCTTTTTCTAGTATTTCTACTAATTCTTTCATTCTTTCTAAGTCATTCATATATAAAATCCTCATAAATAAAACTATAATTATTTTACCATAAATTAACAATTTTCTTTTCAAAAAAACATACTTAATAGTATAATTTTTATAAGGAAGTTTTAATATGAAAAAGAAATGCTTAACAGTTAAACATATGGAGTTAAAAGAACATGATATATTAAATGAAGAATTTTTTTTAGAATGTTCTTCTATTAATCAAATTATAAATGAAAATGAAAAAGGTATGTATCTTTTTAAAGCACTGCTTGATTTAGTTGATTCTAAAAAGAAAT
>CAVEPF010000046.1:0-13176 GCA_963617645.1 Anaerotignum sp.
TATCGAATTCAAGCTACATTATAATTTGGTCCAAGATTTCGTCCGCAGCTCCAAATTAGCAAAAAGTCGCTCCGAATTTCTTAAAATTCATTGAAAACTCCCTTGGAATTTCTTATAATTAAGTTGAAAGGTTTGTTTATGTTAAAAAACATAAGGTGAAACAGATGTATTTCAGAAGAAAAATAGATGCATATTTAGATTTATGGCTAAAAAAGCCAAATAAAAACCCTGCATTAATATTAGGTATACGTCAATGTGGCAAAACTAGAACTATAAAGCAATTTGCATCTAGAAATAACTTGCAATTAATAGAAATGAACTTTTGGACAAATCCTGAATATTGTAATGACTTTAAAGGAAAATTGGATACTGACACAATTATATCTAACATATCGCTTAGATTTCCTAAATTAAAAATAACTCCAGAAAATACATTAATATTTTTTGATGAAATCCAAGATTGTCCAAACGCTCGTCTAGCTTTCAAAAATTTTAAAACTGATGGTAGATACATAGTTATAGGAAGTGGTTCTTATTTAGGAATAAATGGCTACATCATAGGAGATAGTACGCCAGCCCCTACAGGCTATGAAGATGTATTCAATATGAAAACAATGGATTTTGAAGAATTTTTATGGGCGTTAGGTTACGATGATACAAAAATAAATTTTTTAGTTGATTCTTTTAATAAAAAGATGATAATACCTGAAAATATTCATACTCTATATAAAGAATTATTTCTTAAATATCTATGCATTGGCGGATTTCCAAACGTAGTAAACGAATATATTGAAACAAATAAAATAACTGACGCTTATAAAGTATTAAACAGTATAGTTTTTGATATAAAGAGTGATTTTGGTAGAAGAAAAAATAAAGATGGTAATCCAACTTTTAAACCTAATGAAGTTGCACGAATACAAAGTGTTTTTGATTTAATTCCAAATTTCTTAGCTAAAGAAAACAAACGATTCATTGTTTCTAAAGTTCAAGGAGGAACTCAATACGATAAAAATGATGCAATAGAATATTTGAAACAAGCTCATATTATATCAAAAGTATATAATGTTGAAACCCCATCATTACCACTAAGTGGTAATAAAATAGAATCACAATTTAAAATATTTCCCGAAGATATTGGAATTTTAACTTCAATGTATGGTATTGATACCGTTCGAGCAATAAATAGTGGCAATTTAGGTCAAGGTAAAGGTGCTATTTATGAAACGGCAGTTTTTGATTCATTAGTAAAAGCAGGCATAGAACCTTATTATTTTGCTAAAGAAAGTGGTTTAGAAATCGATTTTGTTATTTCTTATAACGGTTTTTCTACATTAGTCGAAGCTAAAGCCAAAACTGGAAATACTAAATCTAGTAAAACTGTCATGAAAAACACGGATCACTACGGCAAGACAAAATTAATTAAAATTGGTGATTACAATATAAATGAAACAGGAGACATAATTACAGTACCTCATTATTTAACATTTGTATTAGGTAAATCAAATGATGATTTTTAAAATTTAAAACGTGTAATAAACTTCGTTATATTTTATAACTTAAATGTTATTCTTATAACGGAGTTTTTTTATGCAAACTACATAAAAAAAGGCGAACTTAATCGCCTTAGATAAAATTATTCAATATTAATTACGTTCTTAGTTTCTTCTTTTACTTTCTTGCCAACAACAATCATTAATACACCATTATCAAGTTTTGCCTTTACATTAGCTTGATCACTATCTGCTAATATATAAGTTCTCTTATAATCAGAAGAGAAATTTTCTCTCTTAATATAATTTACATTTTGATCATCTTTATTAGTTTTAACAGATAATGTTAATTTATCATTTTCAAATTCTATAGAAATATTTTCTTTCTTTACTCCTGGCATATCAATTGTTAGTAAATATGCTTTATCATTTTCTTCAATATCAGTTGCCATAAAGTAACTATCACTAAAATTATTAATAAATTCACCTAAAGTATTTAAACCATCACTAAATAACATAATATCGCCTCATTTCTATTATTCAATTGTTATTTTACTAACGTTTCTTTTCTTGAATGGAACATTAATGTTTAAGATACCATCTTCCATTTTTGCAGAAATACCACTTTCATCAATGTTCTTTAAATATATAGAACGACTAGAATAGCCTTCAACACGTTCCTTTAAAACAAATTTCTTTTCTGTTTTGTTTTCTTCTTCTTTTTTAGGTTCAACACTAATTGTTAAATTAGAGTTTTCAATGCTTAATTTTACATCTTCCTTATTTACACCAGGTAAGCAAGCAAGAACACTATATGAATCCTCATTCTTGATTACATCAAGTAAAATAGGATTTTTAACCTTTTTTGAAATTCCTTCAAAAGCTCTTGTCATTTCATTAAATAATTCATTTATTTCATTATACATATAAATCACCATGTCCTTTTCTTTTTGATTAGCACTCTTATATATCGACTGCCAATCTTTACACTTATATAGTACAACTTTATTTTGGCACTGTCAATACTAAAGTGCTAATTTTTTATTTTTTTATAAATACAAAAAAAGAAGCCTTTTAAAGACTTCTATTTACCAAGACAAAAACGTGAGAATAATTCAGTAATTAAAGTATCACTATTAGTATCACCAATTATTTCACCAAGTGAATACCATGCAGCTTTTACGTCTAATTCAATCATGTCTATATCGATATGATTTTTAGCACCTTCTAAAGCCGATTTAAGAGAAGACAAAGCTTCACGCATCTTTGCAATATGACGAGTATTTGTTAAATAATTAGAATCATTAACATTAAATTCATTAATTTTAGTGATTTCAATTAATTTCTTTTCAAGTTTTTCAACACCGTCTCCGGTTTTAGCACTTATAGCAATTGATCCATCAATCATTTTAAAATCACTATTTAAATCTGACTTATTATATATAATAATTCTTTGCTTATCTTTAGTAAGATTTAGTAATTCATTATCAACTTCATCTAACTCTTCAGTTGGATTCAAAAGTAATAATACAAGCTCAGCTTCTTCTATTACTTTCTTGCTTTTTTCAATACCTATTTTCTCAACTAGATCTTCACTTTCTCTAATACCGGCTGTATCAATTAATTTTAACACAACACCACCTAAATTAAGTTTTCCTTCAATTGTATCACGTGTTGTACCAGCAATATCTGTAACGATTGCTCTCTCTTCTGATAATAATCTATTTAAAAGTGATGATTTACCAACATTAGGTTTGCCTACGATTGCAGTTTTAATACCGTTTACAGCAACTTGGCTTATCTTTGAGTTTTCTAAAACATCTTCGCATTCCTCAATTAATTCATTAAGCATAGGAATAGCTATTTCATCAGTCATTACAATCGCATCATCATATTCAGGGTAATCAATGTTTACTTCAATTTTAGAGATTAAATCAACTAAATGACTACGCATATTTACAACTAATTTATTAGTAGATTTTCTAAGAGAATTCACACTTGCTCTCAAGGCTAAATCAGATTCTGAATTAATGATATCCATAATAGCTTCTGATTGAGTTAAATCAATTCTCCCATTTAAAAATGCACGTCTACTAAATTCTCCTGGTTCTGCCATTTTAAATCCATGCGATAAAAGGCATTCAAGCACTCTATTAGTGTTGTATATACCGCCGTGGCAATTAACCTCACAAGAATCTTCACCGGTAAAGGAATGTGGTCCTTTAAAGACAGAAACCATAACCTCATCTATAATTACGCCATCATCTTCAATATAACCATAATTTATTGTATTTCCTTTAACTTTAGTCAAATCTTTACCTTTAAAAATATCATTAACTAATTTTATTGAGTTAAAGCCTGAACATCTTATAATTGAAATAGCTCCCACTCCGTAAGGAGTTGCTATAGCACATATTGCATCATTAATCATAATATCGCCTCTTTTATTCAAAGTATTATAGCATTTTTAAATATAATTATCTATAACAAATTATTCTATCATTAATATTAAATTTAAGCGAACATTCATTAACCTAAAAAAGAGTACCTTAGATTAGAAAAAGGCAGCTTTATAAGAGCCACCTAATAAAATTAAGATTAAATATTTTATAATTTATGTTTTAATTTAACAATAATAAATCCAAGTACTAAAACTGAGAATAGAGAACATATTGTTATAATTGCAATATTTGCACCACTTAGTGTTTTATTTGAATCTTGCTGTATAACGTCATCTATAGCATTATTATCTTCTTCTACATTTATAATAGCTTTATTAATGTAAGTCTTACCATCAATATCATATGAATAAACAATATTGTATTCTCCAGCCTTAGAATCTTCATTATATTCACTACTCATTAAAGTTACTTTATCTACATTTAATCCCATAACATTTAAAGTTTTTTCTAATTCTTGGCATAACTCAATATCATTATAAGAGCTTAATGTAGTTACATTTAATAGAACTTCGGGAAAATAAACCTCTATACGTTGTTCATCATCTTCAATTACCATTTCTATCTGATATCGATCAACCACTTTGCCTTCATAATATGCAAATACAATTAAAAAATAAGATCCGTTTTTTGAATAAATATCCTCAAATTTTAATTCGTCTGAAGAATCTGGATCAAATATACCATATTCTAAAGTAACTTCTCGGCCGCCATATGTTGCTGTAAATAACGAATTCATCCATTCTTCAAAAGTATAAAAGCCTTCAAATTGATAACTAGCTTCAAGCCATAAAGAAGATGGACCTGTAATTTGACATTGAGCCTTTTTGAACACATAAATTGATATAGATTGTGTTATTTCTCTATACCCAGCATCTACTTTATACTCAACAATATAAGTTCCAGGTGTTTGATATTTTTCATTATATTCACCATCATTAACCAATGTAATAGTACAATCTAAATTTGTTTTAATTTTTTTACCAATTTCATTTAAGTCTAATTTATTATCAGTAGACGTAACAATAGCCTTTGATTTATCTAAAACCGTATATGAGTCATCAACATATGGTGTATAATATGATCCTTCAATCTCAGAACGCACATACATACTGTTTTTTAATTTATCTAAACTTACATCTTTTAATGCGTTACAAGTTAAATTCGAGAATGTAAAGAAACATTCTTCACTTGTTGATGTTTCACTGCTTTTAATTTCTCCTGTAGATGTAAAATCTAAGAGAAAACAAAATCTAACCGCATGTAATCTGCTTAAATTAGTTTTACCATGGTTATTGTTTTCAATATCAACAGTAGCACCGTCCGTTGTAATAACACCATCAATTCCTAAATAATATTTCTTATTGTCTTGATACTTAATCTTTCCATCATAATGAATTACACCATTATCATCTTTTCTTATATATTCAGGGTTTAATAAATTATAACTTGAAGAATTGCTTGTAGGTAAGTTATCACTATATGCTGCAAAGCTTTCTAAATTAAAACACAAACAAAATATAAACACCAGTAAAATAATTAATAATCTTTTTTTCATCTTTTCACCTCAATAAATAGTAGGTTTAATTCTTATTTTTTACTAAATGTTTTTTAATTTTATTTTTTATATATGCTTAAAAATTAGGCTTAATAATAGTTTTTTTAACAAAACTAAAAAAGAACTGTAATTTGAATCTTACAGTTCCTATTTAGAGTATTAAATAACTATATAATAAAAAAAGCCTCAATTGAGGCATAATTTCAAACTGGCAGGACTAGCTGGATTCGAACCAGCGCGTGAAGGAGTCAAAGTCCTTTGCCTTACCGCTTGGCTATAGTCCTATTTTTACTTGCTTGATTATTATAAAGTAATTTATAGCAAAAAGCAAGTATTTTTTATAATTAATTATTACGTTTTTTTAGCGTTCCTAAAAATTCTTGAAAGTATTCAGGTAATTCGCTTGTAAATTCCATATACTCTTTAGTTCGAGGATGAATAAAGCCTATTGTTTTAGCATGTAAGAATTGTCCGTTATTACCTATAGTATGTCTAGGACCATATGTAGGATCTCCTACTAAAGGATGACCTATATATTTCATATGAACTCTTATTTGATGTGTTCTACCTGTCTCTAGACTAAACTCACATAAGGTGTAATCCATATAACGTTCTAATACTTTAAAATGCGTAGTAGCATCTTTACCTGTTGATACAACAGTCATTTTCTTTCTATCAGAAACGCTTCTACCAATAGGTGCGATAATTTTACCTTCATTTTCGCCAATAACGCCGTAAACTAAGCCAACATAAACTCTGTGACACGAGTGATCTTTTAATTGATCAGATAATGAAGCCATAGCTTCATCATTTTTAGCAATCATAAGAAGTCCTGAAGTATCTTTATCAATTCTATGAACGATACCAGGTCTAAAGACACCATTTATCGATGCTTTTATATCCATTTGATATAATAAACCGTTAACTAGTGTATGTTCTTCATTTCCACAAGCAGGATGTACAACCATTCCACTAGGTTTATTAACAACTGCTACATCATCATCTTCATAAACAATATCTAGTTTTAAATCTTCTTTAGCTATATCTAAGACTTTTTCTTCAATATCATCTACAGTTATTTCGTCGTTTAGTTGCAATTTATAAGAACCTTTTTCAGCCTTACCATTAACTTTAACTAAACCATCTTTTATATAAGATTCTATTTGTGTACGAGATTTAGGTAAAATTGTTGATAAAGCTTTATCTAATCTTACATTTAAAATTGTATCATTAACTATTATTTTCTCCATCAACAATATCTCCTTTCTCTTTTTTATGTTCTTTCATTGGTTCTAATATTAAAAGTTCGATAATTAATAAAACACATCCAACTACTAAAAATGCATCAGCTACATTGAATGTAGAACCACCAATCGCATGAAACGAACCAAAATATATTTCAATAAAATCTACAACGCCACCACGCGCTTTAAATACAGTTAAAACTCGATCAATTAAATTTCCAACACATCCACCTAGCATTAAAGCAAGTGAAATAGATAGACATTTTTTCTTAATCCAATTAGTATATTTAACTACTAAATAACCTAGTATTGCGCTAGCAACAAGAGAGATAATCACTAATGCCCAAGTAGAATCACTTGCCATAGAAAAAGCCATACCAGTGTTTTCAACATAAGTGAATTTAATAAAATTAGGAATTACCCAAAAAGACTCTCCTAGTCTCATATTATTCATAACAATAACTTTAGTTATAGCGTCAATAATAACAGCAACAAGTGCAATTAAAAATGAAATTACCATACTATTCACCTATTGTTATTTTTACCTTAGGAATCATTTTATAATCAACTCCTGCGCTATCAAACATTTTTTTGCTAGCAATAAAACTATCTTGTTCTTTATATTTATCATCCATATAAACAATATGTTTAATTCCTGATTGAATAATTAATTTAGCACATTCATTACAAGGAAATAATGATACATATAAAGTAGCACCATCAAGAGGTTCTGTAGAGTTTAATATTGCATTAGCTTCCGCATGAACAACATAAGGGTATTTTGTATCTAGGAAAGTTAATTCCTTATCGTTTTCCCAAGGATATTCTAGATCAGAACATCCTACAGGGAAACCATTATAACCAATACCAACTATATGTTTCTTTTGATTTACAATACAAGCTCCAACTTTAGTATGTGGATCTTTAGAGCGAAATGAGGATAGGAGCGCTACTCCCATGAAATATTCGTCCCAACTAATATGTCCCATAAATCACCTATGGATTTAGTCTATCTGGACCACGGAATAAGTATTCTGCCTCTTTAATACCTACATTAAAGATTAACATAGTCATTCTATCGATACCAATTGCAAATCCTCCATGTGGTGGAACGCCGTATTTGAAGAAGTTTAGATAGAATTCAATATCTTTTCCAAGACCTTTTTCTGCAGCTTGTGCTTTTAATATTTCATATCTATGTTCACGTTGAGCGCCTGTTGTGATTTCACAGCCCTTCCAAATAAGGTCATAACCACAAGGAACACCCTTTTCGTTTCTCATATGATAGAAGGCTCTATTTTCTTTAGAATATCCTGTTACAAATAAGAATTCATGACCATATTTGTCCATAGCAAATTGCTTACACATTCTTTCGCCTTCAGTAGTTAAATCGCCTTTTTCACTTTCAGGAACTTTATAACCATATCTAGCTTCAAGTTCATCATATAAATCATGTAAATCAATACGTGGGAATGGTTTTGTAGGTACAACTACATCAACGCCAAATACTTCCTTTATTTCTTTACCATATTTTTGATTTAATTTATCAAGTGCATAAGTAACTAGATCTTCTTCCATCTTCATTACATCTTCATATGACTCAATATATGAGAATTCTAGGTCAAATGAACTAAATTCTGTTGAGTGTTTTCTAGATGCAAACTTTTCAGCTCTAAATACAGGGCCTGTTTCATAAATTCTTTCAAATCCTGAAGCCATAGCCATTTGTTTATAGAATTGAGGAGATTGAGCTAGGAATGCATTAGTGTTAAAGTATTCAACTTTAAATACACCAGCACCACTCTCAGATTCAGCACCAATTAATTTTGGAGTATGAATTTCAATAAATTCATTATTGTTTAAGAACTCTCTCATAGCATTAACAAAACAAGATTGAGCCTTAAACATTAATGTATTCTTATCAGTTCTTAAATCAACCCATCTATAGTCTAAACGAAGGTCAATATTTGTTTCTTCACCCTTAGGCGCAACAATAGGATTAGCTTCAGCAACAGAATCAATAGTAATAGTATCAGGATACATTTCCATTCCGTTTAACTTTACATATTCACTAGCTTGAATTACACCAGTAGCTTCAATTACAGAATCGTTTGTAATTTTATTTAATACATCTTCTAATTCAGGATGAATAGCCTTTTCAATAGTTAATTGAAGTTTACCTGATACATCCTTTAATACGATAAAGCACATGCTCTTCTTGTTACGAATGTTTTCAACAAAACCAGCAACGTGATTTACTTCACCAAGTTTAATATTTTTAATTAATACTCTTTTCATATTATTCCTCCTTGTTCTTACAACAACTACATGAATGAGTAGTACTTCTTATATAATCAACAACATAATCACAAATTTGATCAATATCAATTGTTTCTTGTATATCTGTCTTATTGTTCTTAATGTTTATTTTGTTATTATTAAGTTCTTCGTCACCTAATATAGCAGTAAATAAAGCATTATTCTTGTCAGCTTTTTTAAATTGACTCTTTAAAGAACCACTTGTATAATCCATATCACAAATTAAGCCACTATATCTTAATTTAGACATTAATGAAGATACTTTTAATTTAGCATTATCTCCAAGAGCTATAAAGTAAAGATGAGTGAATGGTTCATTTTCTTTAAATTTGCCTTCATTCTTTAAAGCTAAAAGTAAACGTTCCATACCAAATGCTAAACCAACAGCAGGAGTTTCTGGGCCATCTAATTGTTTAATTAAATTATTATATCTTCCACCTGCACAAATTGTATTAGCTGCACCAAAGTCTTTGATATCAGCAACAATTTCAAATACTGTATATGTATAGTAATCAAGTCCTCTTACAAGAGTCGGATCTACTTCATAATTTATGTCCATATCTTTTAATGCTTTTAATACTGCATCAAAATGTTTTTTACTTTCTTCTGATAAATAGTCAGTAATGATAGGTGCTTTCTTAAAATAATCTTTATCACTATCTACTTTACAATCAAGAATTCTTAAAGGATTTTTGACAAGTCTATTTTTACAGTCAACACACAAATCATCTTCATATTGTTTAAAATATGATACAAGTACGTCTTTATACTTTTTGCGGCTGTCCTCATCACCTAAAGTATTAATTTTAACCTTAATACCAGTTAATCCTAAACCTTTTAAAGCAGTACATGCTAAAGATATAACTTCAGCATCTAGTAATGGATCATTAGAGCCATATGCTTCAATACCAAATTGATGGAATTGTCTTTGACGACCAAGACTTGGTCTTTCATATCTAAAAATAGGTCCCATGTAATATAATTTATTAACTTGGTTATCAACATATAACTTATTTTCAATATAAGCACGACAAGCTCCGGCTGTACCTTCAGGACGAAGTGTTAAATCTCTATTTCCTCTATCTTTAAAATCATATGTTTCTTTAGTAACCATGTCAGAAGAATCGTTTTGGTCTCTATGAAATAAATTTCCTGATTCAAATATTGGTGTACGTATTTCTTTATAATTAAAAAGCGCACAAATTTGTCTTAAATAGCTTTCAAGTTTTTGCCAGTTTTCTACTTCACCTGGTAATATATCTTGACAACCTCTAGGTCTTGTTATCATATTTTTCCTCCTAAATACACAAAAAAAACGCCCATATACAAAGGACGTCGTAACGTGGTGCCACCTTATTTTCTAATTAAAGCTTTAGTCGTTAACGCCTGATACGGATTGTTTTAAAATCACTCAAAAGTGTCTTTCTTACGTACTTTTAATAAGTTCTTTCACCATCAACTCTCGCTAAAATTAAAGTTACGTAATACTCTTCTTTTTCTTAGTTTTATATACAAATATTTTAACAAAATAATTATATTTTGTAAAGATTATGTTTATCTAAGCTAATCATAGAATATTGATATTTTATATATCTTCTACTTGTTTTCTTCTTCATTAGTTAGACTAGTTAAATTCTTTGTGTCTTCATTTTGATTATCACAATTGTTTTGGTTTGAAACAACATTTGCTAATTGATTATTTTCAATCTCTTCTCTAGTTTCAGCAGAGTAAGTTATATGTTTCTTTTTTACAAAAATTAAATAATCAATAAACGAGAATAACATTAATATATAATAAGTTACACTTCTCCATAATAATACACCAGCACTAGCAGTAGCTTGTTCTATTGATGTAGGATTTGTTCCAACTTGAATTAAGATCGGAAGGAAAAAATACATAAATGTGAACTCTAGGAAGCCTGCAGCACCAGGAGTAGGGATATAGTTTGCAGCAATCATTGCAAAGCTTGTTACACAAATGATTTCAAAAATCATTGTAAAGTCTATAGAACCTTTAGTATGACCAACAGGCAAATTAACAGCTTTTAAAATGAAGAATGGTATAGAGTAAAGAGCTAAATACGAACAAATTTTAGTAAGTAATGCTAGTACAAAAGCTCCTTTATTTGACCAGCACTGAGCAAAAGCTTGTTGTGCATCTTGCATGTACTTTTCAAACTTTACATTTGCATTCTTAGCTTTTTTCATAAAGCGTAATCCACAAAACCAATTGAATATTTTAACAATTAAATTTTTGATTTTTTTAGATGCCCCTAAAGAAATGAATATAAATGCGCCAAAACAGTTAATAATAAATCCAATCCAGAATATTGCAATCATTCCTGGCGCATATTTAACAATTAAAGGATAATATATTAAAGATACTAATGTTAAAACTATTTGTGCAATCATAGAACACAAAAAATTAGTTAAAACAATACCTGTAGATTTACTTGCAGGTACACCTATTGTATTATATGCAAATACTTGGAAAGGTTGACCACCTACAGCTCCTGGTGTAATACCATTAAAGAAAAATTCACAGCTTGAAATTAAGAATAAATCTGTTGTTTTAACACTCTTAATGCCTGAAGACCTTGTTAGAATTATTAAAGATAAACTATATAAAATAATATATAAAGCTAAAAAACCTATGGCCGCAAAGAAATAGCGATATCTTGCACCTTTAATAGCTTCTAATATTTCTTTAGGATCACCTAAATTAAAAATGATTGAAATAACGAAAATAATTAACGCTATAATTAAAATAAATTCAGCAATTACTTTCTTCTTTTTACTTTTGTTCATAAAACACCTACATAACTTTATTTGATTATATCATATCATAACATAATATAGCAATTTCTAAAGGTAAAAGTTGTGAAGAATCAATAATATCGATTAAATTTTTAGTTTTATTCTAAACATGATAAGTTTAAGATATGTTATCATATATTTTCATTTTGTTTTCATTAATACGTAGAAAAGTTTAAATAACTATACAAAGAACATACTATGGTTCAATTTTTGTAATATAGAATTAACTTATAAACTATGCTATAATAATGAAAAGAACTATGTATAAGTGGGTGATATTGTGGCTTTATATTTAAATCAAGATAATACAAATTTTAAATTTTCTTTAAATTCTAAGGTATATATTGATAAATCTTTATTAATCAAAGAAACAAATTCTTTGATTGCAACAGATAATAGATTCATGTGTGTCACTCGTCCTCGTCGTTTTGGCAAAACTATGGCCTTATCAATGCTTAATGCCTACTATTCTAAAGGCTGTGATTCTAAAGAACTGTTTAAAGAGCTTAAAATAGAAAATGATGAATCTTATTTAATGCATTTAAATAAACATAATGTTATCTGGATAGATATGGCTGATATATATTTAAAATGTTATGATGTTAATAATTTTGTAAAAGTTTTAAAGAATTACATATTAAATGATTTAAGAGAAAACTATGCTGATGCTCAAATTGAGGGTTTAATCTTAGAAGATACACTTATAAAATTAAAAAATACACTGAATGAAAGATTTATATTTTTAATTGATGAATGGGATGTTATATTTAGAGAACAAGAAAATAACCCCAACTTATGTGATGATTATATAAAATTTTTAAGAGCTCTTTTTAAATCAAGTGCTGTTTCAAAATGTATTGATTTAGTATATATGACAGGTATACTTCCTATTAAACGTTATTCTACTCAGTCAACATTAAATATGTTTGACGAATATAATATGCTTGATGCAGATTGTTTGACTCCATATTTTGGCTTTAATGAAGAAGAAGTTAAATATCTATGCCTAAAGTATAATAGGGATTTCAATGAAATTAAAGCATGGTATAATGGGTATAAATTAAGTGATATTAGTTTGTATAACCCCAAATCTGTTGTAGAAGCTATAAGAAAGAATAAATGCGGTGATTATTGGACTAAAACCTCATCAATTGAAGCTGTAACTGAATATATGAATTACGATAATGGTGCACTTAAAGATAGTATAACTAAAATGCTTGTTGGGGAACGTATATATGTAAATGTTTCATTATTTGAAAATGATTTGACTAAAATAGATTCGTCTG
>CAVEPF010000047.1:0-10579 GCA_963617645.1 Anaerotignum sp.
GGAAAAACTACTATTTTAAATGTTTTAATTAGTGTTTATGCAAAATTAATGCATAAGTCTAAGATTGATTTATACAACGAAAATGATATTTTATTACTTGCGCCTACAGGGAGAGCTAGTAGAAGAATGTATGAACAAACATCTGTTCCCTCTTTTACAATACACAAAGCACTTGAATATGGTGAAGATCACGAGTTTAAAAGAAATTTTTTAAATAAATTGAATGCTAAACTTATTATTGTTGATGAATCATCAATGATTGATATTGAATTATTTTATCATTTACTTGATGCAATTAGATTAGATAGCCGCATTATTTTTGTTGGTGACGTTAATCAAATCCCATCAGTTGGGCCTGGGAATGTATTAAATGATTTAATAAATAGTAATATGTTTCCTGTTTCAAGATTAAATATAATAATGAGACAAATTTCTAATTCTAACATCATTAAGTTATCAAATAGTGTTATTAATCAAGAAATAGATTTTTCCTTATTTAATGAAAGAAAAGAAGTATATTTTTATCAGCTAGAAAATTTTGAAATTATTCCTTTTATCTTAAAAATTTTACATAAATATAAAACTAATAATTTAGATTTTTATTATGATATACAAATTTTGTGTCCTATGTATGCTAGTGACTGCGGTATTGATAATATAAATAGTGCTATACAAAGTGAATTTAATGATTCAACTGAACTAGTTAAATATGGGTCACATATTTTTAAAGTAGGGGATAAAGTTTTACAAACTCAAAATAATCCTGATCTTGATTTAAATAATGGTGATATAGGAATTATTAAATCTATTAATCGTAATGATTCTGAGGTGATATTATATATCATGTTTGATAACGAAATGGTTAGATATCCTTATTCTAATCTAGATGAATTAACGCTTGGTTACGCAATTAGTATACATAAGTCACAGGGATCTGAATATAAAAATGTGATTATTCCTATAACATATCAATTTTGGCCTATGCTTAGAAAAAAATTAATTTATACGGCTATTACTCGTTCTAAAGAAAAAGTTATTATGTTAGGAAATCCTTATGTTTTAAGTGAAGCTATAAAAGTGAATGAAGATATTCGTCTTACTAGTTTAACTAGATTTTTGCTCGATGATACTAATAATAATGATATTTTAGATGTAGACTTATTGGATGATGATATTAAAAAACCAGAAAATGAATTCAAAAAAATTGATGATCCAAAAAGCGCTTTTGATTGTATTTTTGAAGAATTAAATGGTATTACACCATTTACATGTATGGAGGAAATAAAAAATGGTAATTAATGAAACATATAAATTATTAAGTGGGTATGATATTCCAAAAATTGGTTTTGGAACTTGGCAAGCAGAGCCACTTGACGCATATAATAGTACTTTAATGGCTTTAAAAAATGGATATAGACATATTGATACTGCGCTTGCTTATAATAATGAAGCTGAAATAGGTAAAGCTATTAAAGATAGTAAAATTGATCGCAAAGAGTTATTTATTACTACTAAATTACCAGCTCAATATAAAACATATGATGAAGCTATTAAATATTTTAATATTTCTCTTAAAAATTTAGGTCTTGATTATATTGATTTATATTTAATTCATGCGCCATGGCCTTGGCAAGAAGTAGGTAAAGATTGCAAAGAGGGTAACATTGAAGTTTGGAAAGCTTTCATTGATTTAAAAAAACAAGGTTTTGTAAGAAGTATTGGTGTATCTAATTTTAGAGAAAATGATTTAGAGAATATAATTAGTGCTACGAATGTTATTCCTGATGTAAATCAAATTAGATTTTTTATAGGTAATACTCAAGAAAGTGTTGTTAAATATTGTAAGGAGCATAATATTTTAGTAGAAGCATATTCTCCTCTAGCTACAGGTGAGATTTTAAACTCAAAAGAACTAGATATTATTGCAAATAAGTACAATAAAACAAAAGCACAAATTTGTATTAGATATTGTATAGAAAGAGGAACTCTTCCTTTACCTAAATCAACACATGAGGCTAGAATTATTGAAAACAAGGATGTTGACTTTACGATTAGTAAAGAAGATATAGAATATTTGAATAGTTTACAAATTGGTTCTCGTAGACCACTTAGAAGTTAATTAAAAATAATGTGTGATAGATTAATTTTATTGCACATTTTTTATTTAAAAAATGTTTGACATAACTAACAATCTCTCATATAATCTTAATTGTTAATTATAACTAACAAAAGGAGGATATATGGAAGATTCGAAACGAGTAACTGCTAAAATGCCAAGAAGTATTATAGTTAGATATCTTTGTGTAATACTTGGAACTATTACTTTTATACTTGGCACGATTGGAATTGTACTACCTATTTTACCTACAACCCCTTTCTATTTATTAACAGCTTTTTTATGGGTGAAAGGTTCTAAACGTTTTTCAGATTGGTTTTTAAATTCTAATTTATATAAAAAACATATGAATACTTTTGCTAAACATAAAGTAATGGTTTGGTATAAAGAAATAATTTTATTATTATTAGTTTCTATACTTTTAATTACAACAATGATGATTTTAAATAACAAAGCTATGAATATAGTTTTCCCAATACTTATTTTTTGTAAATATTTTTATTTTGTATTATTTGTTAAACCAATTTCAAAAGAAGAGTATTTAAAAATAAGAGAAGGTGATTTATTGAATTACGGAGAGACAGCATAATGGAAACACGTTTTATTTCTTTAATTGTAGCTTTATCTATAATAGTTGTTTCACTTATTATAATAATTTCGCGTTATCTATTAACAAAAAATAAGAAAAATGACTAAATTTGGTCTTTAAAAATAATTTAAAATAGTGTAAAATAAATCGTATTTTAATAAAGCGATGAAATAGATTGTATAATTTGTGAATTTTTAGAGACTGATTATGGGTGAAAATATCAGATTTGTGGGTTATATTTGCTGCTATGGAGCTTATTTATTTGTGATTAAGGTGCAGAGTTTTACTCTGAACTAAGGTGGTACCGCGTTTAAGACGTCCTTAGATTAAAGGGCGTTTTTTTATTTTGAAAGGATATATTATGAAAAAATTAAAAAGTTATGAAATAAGACAAATGTGGCTTGATTTCTTTAAGTCAAAAGGGCATTTAGTAGAGCCAAGTGCTTCACTTATCCCTCAAAACGATAAAACATTATTATGGACTAATGCCGGAGTTACTCCTTTAAAAAAATATTTTGATGGTTCAGTAGTTCCTCAATGTCCTCGTATTACTAATGCACAAAAATGTATTCGTACAAATGATATTGAAAATGTAGGTAAAACTGCACGTCATCATACATTCTTTGAAATGCTAGGTAATTTCTCTATTGGTAATTATTTTAGAAATGAAGTATTACCATGGGCTTTTGAACTTTTAACTAGCAAAGAATGGTTTGATATCGATCCTAATAAATTATATATTACATATTACCCTGATGATACACAAACTCATGACTTATGGGTTAAGTGTGGAATGGATCCTAGTCATTTAATTCCTTTAAAAGATAATTTCTGGGAAATTGGTGAAGGTCCTTGTGGTCCTGATACTGAAATCTTCTTTGATAGAGGAGAAAAGTGGGACACTAGAGGTAAAGAATTAATTGAACAAGATATTGAAAATGATAGATTTATTGAAGTTTGGAATATTGTATTCTCTCAATATAATTCAAAAATTGGTGTAGATAGAAAAGATTATAAAGAACTTCCTGCTAAAAATATTGATACTGGTTCTGGCCTTGAAAGATTATGCTGTGTAATGCAAGGAACTGATACTAACTATGAAACTGATTTATTCTTACCTTTAATTAATAAAGTAGAAGAAATTAGTGGGGTTAAATATACTGGTCAAATGGCATTTAAGGTTATTGCTGATCACGTACGTACTGTTACATTTGCTGTAGCTGATGGTGCTACTATGTCAAATGAAGGTAGAGGATATGTTTTACGTCGTGTATTACGTCGTGCTGTTAAATATGCAAAGAGTTTAGGCATTAATAAACCATTTATGGCTTCACTAGTTGATGTTGTAATTGATATTATGGATCCTTTCTATCCTTATTTACATGAACAAGCCAATATTGTTAAGAAAGTTATTACTCAAGAAGAAACAAAGTTCTTATCTACAATTGAAAAAGGTGAATCTATTTTTAATGAGTATGCAAATGAAGCAATAAGTTCAAATAAGATTATTGATGGCGAGAAAGCATTTAAGTTATTCGATACTTATGGTTTCCCATATGAATTAACTGAAGAATATGCGACAGAAAAAGGTTTAACTGTAGATGAAGAAGGCTTTAAAAAAGCTATGCAAGCACAAAAAGAACGTGCTAGAAATAGTCGTAAGACACTTCAATCAATGAAGGGTCAAAATGAAGATTGGATGAAATTTAAAGACAATTCTTTATTTGTTGGATATGAGGCAGAAGAGTCTACTAGCAAAGTTATTGCAGTATTTGATAATGCGATTGTTTTAGATAAGACACCTTTCTATGCTCTATCAGGTGGTCAAGTTTGCGATAAAGGTACAATTGATGGTATAAGCGTTATTGATGTAATCAAGATGCCTAATGGTCAACATTTACATGTTCTTGAAGAAAATGATTTCAAAGTTGGAGATACTGTTTTAGCTCAAATTGATAAAGAGTATCGTAACCAAATTCGTAAAAATCACTCAAGTGCTCACTTATTCCAAGCTTCATTACAAAATATTTTAGGTAGTCATGTTCATCAACAAGGTTCACTTGATGCGGCCGAATTCATGCGTTTTGACTTCAACAATTATAACAATTTAACTAGTGAAGAAATTCTTAAAGTAGAAGACTTAGTAAATACTTGGATTAATGAAGGACACGAAGTTGTTACTGAAGTATTACCTATTGAAGAAGCTAAGAAGAAACATGCAATGATGTTATTTGATGATAAATACGGTGATACTGTTCGTGTTGTTGAAATGGGTGTTTCTACTGAATTCTGTGGTGGTACTCACGTTAAGAATACAAAAGATATAGTTGATTTTGAAATTCAAAGTATTGAATCAATTGGTTCTGGTATTTTTAGATGTACAGCTTATACTGGTTCTAAAGCATTTGAAAGTTTACAAGAATCTTTAGTGAATAAGAAAAATGATTTAAATACAATTATTCAAAAAGGTAAAGCTCTTGTTGAAGCTGCTCAATCTGAAGGTATTGAATTATCATTTGTAGATAATTTTGATTATGAAAATACTAAAGGATATAGATTTGTTCTTAAATTAAATGAACATATTCAATATGTTTCTAATTTAGTTAAAGAATTAGATAAGAAATATAAAGATTTAAAGAGTAAGAATGCTTTAAGTTCTTTAGATAACTATGAATCAAGTATTATAAATGAAACTTTAGTTATTAATGAGCACGATAAAGATACAAACGTGCTAAAAGATTTAGCTAGTGCTCTTGTTAATAAATATTCTCTTCGTGCTTGTTTCATTTCAAACGTAAGTGCTGACAAGTTAGCATTCGTTTGTGCTACAAATGGTTCTCTAAATGCTGGAAATATTGTTAAAGCTGCAGCTCAAATTTGCGGTGGTAATGGTGGTGGAAAACCTACTATGGCTCAAGCTGGTGGTAAGGATGTTTCAAAACTTGATGAAGCTATTAATTGTGTAAAGGAATTACTTAAATAATGAAGTCAATTGGTTTAGATTTAGGAAGTAGAACTTGTGGTGTTTCTATAAGTGATGCACTTGGTATGATTGCTAGAACTTATGACACTATCAGATTTGAAGATGATGATTATGATACTGCACTTAAATGTGTTGTAGATATTTGTAAGAAAGAAAATGTAACTAATGTAGTATTAGGTAATCCTAAACATATGAATGGTGACGAAGGAATTCGTAGTCAAATTTCTTATGATTTTAAAAAACGTTTAGAAGAAAATGGCTTAACCGTTACTTTAATTGATGAAAGATTAACAACAGTTGTTGCTGAAAGAAGTATGTTAGCTGCTGATTTTTCGCGAAAGAAAAGAAAACAAAAGAAAGATGAAGTAGCAGCTGTAACTATTCTTCAAGATTATTTAGATAGTAAAGGAGGATTTAGTTTCTAATGGATGATAAAACTTTAATTATTACAACATCTGATGGTAGAGAAATTGTAGTAAATATTCTTTTTACTTATCATAGTGATGAATATAATAGAGATTATGTTGTTTTTGAAGACAAAGACGGCGTTGCTAGTGCTTCTGTCTATAAAGATTTAGGAGAAGGTAAAGGCGAACTTTCTGAAATTGAATCTGATGAAGAATGGAATATGCTTGAAGAACTTCTAAACAGTGATGAAGAAGAGGAAGAATAATGGTTGAAATTAGTTCTTCTAAGAGAGATGAATTATTAAATTTATCTTTTTCTTCAAAAATAGAAGAAATGCGTTCTTATGCTAAGGAACATGATGTACCTGTCATTCAAGATGAAGGTTTAGCATTTTTAAAAGCTATTGTTTCTTTGTATAAACCCACAACAATTCTTGAAATTGGTACAGCTATTGGATATTCAGCTTCAATGATGTCTTTATATAGTAATGCAAATGTATATACTATTGAACGTGATGAAACAATGTATAATGAAGCTATTAAAAATATATCAGATTTAGGCTTAAACGATAAGATTCATGTTATATTTAAAGATGCACTAGAAGTAGAAGATGAACTAAAAGATTTAAAGTTTGATATGATTTTTATTGATGCGGCTAAAGGTCAATATACTAATTTCTTTAATAAATTTACACCTTTATTAAACGATAGAGGAATTGTTGTTACTGATAATATGTTATTCCATGGATTTTTAGAATCGAAAGAAGAAATAAAAAGTAGATCATTAAGATCGTTAATGCGTAAATTACAAGGATATCACGATTTCTTATTAAATAACGAAGATTATGATACATCTATATTTAATTAAGGCGATGGAATGGCTCTTTCTATAAAAAAAATAAAATCAAAGGATAATTCATTAATTTGAATTATCTTTTTTGTTTTAAAATAATCTATTTTCTATTATAATATATGTGTTTATGTAGATGGAGAATAAGATATGGATTGCTTAGATAAATATGATTGTTATATTAAACTTTTAGAAAAAGAATTAGTTCCGGCTATGGGTTGCACTGAACCTATTAGTTTAGCTTATTGTGCTGCAAAAGCTCGTCAAGTTTTAGGTGAATTACCTATTAAAGTTGAAGCTTTTGTTTCTGCTAATATAATTAAAAATGTTAAAAGTGTAATCGTACCTAATACAGGAAAATCTGTAGGTATAGCCGCTGCTATTTCTGCTGGTATTATTGCCGGACGTGCAAATGATAAACTTGAAGTTTTAGCTCATGTAAGCCCTGAAGAAATAATAAAGCTTAAAGAATATGAGAAAAATTGTGATATCAAAATATCTAAAATCGATGATGGTCATATTTTTGATATAGGTATTAAAGTTTATTCTGCGTCTCACTCTGCCTACGTTCGTATTGTTGATAGTCATACAAATATTGTAACTATAAAATATGATGACAAATCTCTTGAAATTAAAAGCGAAGATGTATCTTGTGTTAAAGAAATAAAAGATAGTAAATTTGAAGATTTTATTAAAAATATTTCAATTGAAGATATTTATGATTTTGCAAGTAATGCTGATATTTCAAGAGTAAAACATATTTTAGATAGACAAATTAGTTATAATATGGCCATTGCAAATGAGGGAATGAAAAATAATTATGGTGCTAATATTGGTAAAGTGTTACTTGAAACTTATGGGGACAATATCAATATTAAAGCTAGAGCTTTTGCGGCTGCAGGAAGTGATGCAAGAATGAACGGGTGTGAACTTCCTGTTGTAATTAATTCAGGATCTGGAAATCAAGGTATGACTGCTAGTATTCCTGTAATTGTATATGCAAGAGAATTAAACAAAACTGAGGAAGAGTTATATAGAGCACTTTTAATTTCAAATTTATCTACAATTCATATAAAAACTGACATTGGTCGTCTTTCTGCTTATTGTGGTGCTGTAGCTGCAGGATGTGGCGCTGGTGCTGGTATTTGTTATTTACTTGGGGGAGATTTAAAAGCTGTATCTCAAACTTTAGTTAATGCACTTGCTATAAATTCTGGTATCGTATGTGATGGTGCAAAATCTAGTTGTGCTGCTAAAATTTCATCTTCTGTAGATGCTGGTATTTTAGGATATTATATGTATAAACATGGAAATATGTTTAAAGGTGGAGATGGTATTGTTAAAAAAGGCGTTGAAAGCACAATTCATAATGTGGGTTTATTAGCGTGCAAAGGTATGTGTGAAACTGATAAAGAAATTATAAAAATCATGCTAGATGAAGAGGCTTAGATGAAAGAAATTATAGGTCAAGTTTTTAACATTTTAGATCATAATAAATGCGTAGATGGTTGTACTATATCGCGCTTAATTCTAAATAAAAAAAATAAACTATGGTATTTTTCATTAGCTGATGATACAAATATAAGCGCCGAGATATTTCCATATCATAAATTTATTTATGTTGTTGGGGGAAAACTTGAAATAAGCGAAAATAATAAGAAACAAATTTTAAGTAAAAATGAATCTTATTTATCTAATCTTAATACAAAATTAGGATTTAATGCACTTAGTGATACAATTTATGTTGAGTTAGAAATAAAAGGAGAAGATATTATGAATAAGAAAATTAATGCAGGTGAAGTATTTAAATTAGAAAATTTATTACCTTATGAAGAAGGTAGAATTGTAAATATGGATATAATGCATAATGATGAAATGAAGTTTGTAATAATGTCTTTTGACAAAGGACAAGCTTTAAGCGAACATGCAGCTCCAGGAGAAGCTATGATTTTTGCTCTTGACGGAGAGGCTATCATTGGTTATGAAGGAAAAGAATTTCTACTAAAAAAAGGTGAAAATTTCTGCTTTGCTAAAGGTGGCTTACATTCTGTTAAAGCTGTAACACAATTTAAAATGGCTTTAATTTTAAGTTTGTAAAAAAGTGCAACAAAAAAGTTGCACTAGTTAAATGATATTACTTATTATTTGTAGTATCATTTTTTTTAATTATATTGTGATCTAATAATTTTTTAAGATATAAGAGTGCGTTATATTCACGTTCATGAATCATTTTACCGCAACCTGTTTGTACATTAGATTTATACATATGCAAAGCTTCTTCAATTGTAAAATAATAAGGCTCAAATGATAATTTTTTTTCATAGTCTAGTAAATGAGTTTCATGTTTTTCACTAATTTCTGCATAAAAATAATATTCAACGTCAATTCTATTTAAAAGCTTATATTCAATAGAGATTTTACCTATTTCATTAATATTTTTTATATCGTATCCTGTTTCCTCTTTAATTTCTCTTTTTAAAGCAGTTACTAAATCCTCACCTTTTTCAATTCCACCGCCTGGTGTTTCAAAGTGATCCCTTTTACCGAATGCGTCAGTTCCAAATATATGAAGTAAACAAAATTTATTATCTTTAAAAAGAAATGCTCTTGCAGCATGCCTAACATAAAATTTAGTATTAGCTCTTTTGTAAAAAGAATCTTTAATTAATGGATATATTTCTTTCATATTACACCTTCAAGTAAAACAATTATAATATAAAAAGTATATAATTTAAATAATTTTAATCTTTTCACATAATATTATTTTCTTGACAATTTATAAAAAAACTATATTATATAATAGCGATAGATGTTCCTTGCCTAACCATCTATAACAAACAAGGAGAATTATATGAATAAACAAAAAAATCTACGTTTAGTAGTAAAACTAGCTGTAGTAGCAGCTTTATATGTAGCACTTACTCTAGCATTATATCCTTTAAGCTACGGATCAATTCAATTTAGAGTTTCGGAATTTTTAATGATACTTGTATGCTATAATCCGTTATATGCTATTAGTTTAAGTGTAGGATGTTTGCTTGCAAATATCGCAAGCCCAATGGGATTAGTAGATATCGTGTTTGGAACACTTGCTACTGTAATCTCTTGTATTCCGATGATCTTTATTAGAAGAAATAAATATTTATCTAGTTTATTTCCTTCGCTAGTTAATGCAATAATTATTGGTTTAGAACTTAGATTTGCATATGAAATACCATTTTATTTAGGTGCAATTGAAGTGTTTATTGGAGAATTTGTGGTTGTTTCTTTAATTGGTGTACCTGTATTTAAGTCACTTGAAAAAAACAAAACACTAGTAGATACTTTAGAACTTAAGGTATATGAAGACAATTCAATTCTTAATAAATTTTTAAGTTCACATATGTTAATCAATTTAGCTATGTTTATAATATGTGTTGTAATGTTTTTTAAATTAGGTCTTTACTATGTTGATTTACGGGAAGGTAGTTATGAAACATATTCATTATCTTATTTTTCATTTTATAATAATGGAGATAATATAATTTTTATTGCTGCTATAATTTTACTCTCTTTTTTAATGGTATTATCTAGTGTCATTTTTAAAACCAAAGTTAGTAGTATTTTAAATATGTCATATAATATTTTAAATATT
>CAVEPF010000048.1:0-2198 GCA_963617645.1 Anaerotignum sp.
TCATTAAGTTAACTAAGGAACAACAAGATGACGTTATTTCTCGTACTATTCACGAGTCAATGTAAGTTTGATTAATAGTATCGACTAACAAAATGGAAAATGATCATTATTGGTCATTTTCTTTTTTTTACAATCTTGTCATACATTTTAATGTATAATATAAATATCTAAAGTGAGGTTTATAATTATATGGGTAAATTTTTAGATTCATACATACAAATTATAGAAAAATATTTAGCAAATCTTAGACTTATTGAAGATTCAGCTAATCATAAAGCAGAAGAAAAAATTGATGATCAAATAAATTATGAATTAAGCGTGTTTGTTGCACGCGACGAAAATGAAAAAATATATTTTCCTAAAATACAAAATTTATTTAGAGTTTTATGCTCTGAATTAAATGATGATGAATTCAAAGACGTTGAAACTAAAATAGCTGAAATTAAAGGAAAAGATTATTTAAAAAATTATATTCAAAGAATTGTTGATAATTCAAAAGAATTTAAGGGCAGAGATGTTAGTCAAATGGGTCTTAAAGATATTTATAATGAAATATCTTCTGGCTTTTTCCAAGGAACAATAGATTACTTTATTAACCATATGGTTAATTTAATAGGAGAAGAACGCCTTGAAAAACTAACTGAAAGAATTGAAACATACGATCCTTTTAAAGACAATGCACATCATGATTTTGAATCTATTATAAATGATGCAAAAGATACATTAAAAAATGATGAAAAAATAAGTGGAGAAGAAAAACAAAAACTAGAAAATTTATTAAATGATATAAATGAAGAAGAATATGTTTCACACCCTCAAAGTGATTTATTAGCTACTAGTTGTGATAAATTAATTTGTAAGAGACTTAAACTTCATAATGGTAAGTATATTAAAGATAACAATTTAGATGAACTTTATATTCAAAATGATAATGATATTGAATATAAGCCTGAAGTTATAGATAATGAAGCTCTTATCGCTAAAACAATTAAATATAAATTTGACTTGAATAAAAATTATAAACAAAATTTAATTAATATTTATAATAAAATGGAATCTTTAGGATTATTAGATAATGAATTTATTTTTGAACAAGGTGTCAAAATTTATGGGTTTAGACATTTTTATTTAGCTCGAAGAAAACTTCAAAAAGCTATAGAAGAAAAAGATTTTAAGAATCTAGCAAAGCTTAAAGAAGATTATACAAATGAACATAATAAATTAAGAGAAATTTATAAATATATTAAAGAAACTATAAATCCTAATTTATTAACTATGCCAGGAAACATGACAAACTACAGAACTAGTTATGTACCTGATGATTTAGCCCATGACTTACCAGTTAATGCTAGTTTAAACGGATTTTACTATGTTTTTTCAAGTATAAAATCTGCTAATATTAAGATTGAAGATTATGTAGAAAATCCTATTTTAAATAGTAAAAAAATTGTCGATACATTATATTCTAATCATACTGTAGATAATGCATTTGCTAATATTTCGCGTGAAGAAAAAATCATGCGTCTATATAGTTTAAAGAATTATACAATAGTTAGATTTACATTTAGATTTGTAGAAAATGTTGTATGTCATGAACCTGAATTTAACGAAAAGAATGCCTTCCTATATTCATTGTTTGTTTCTACAGATGACAAGAATACAGGAGTTAACTGTGATTACGCTGATTATTACATGTTCCAAGAAAGTCCTAAAACTTTATTAAATTTAATTGTTACAAAAGATGACAATATTGAATTTTCAAAACTACACGGTGAAGACATTTTAACTCGGGATGCATTACATACAGTTAAAGCTTTTGATATAAAAACTTATGTTGAAACTCATGACCTTAATGTGATTGATTTAATTGACTACTCTAAATCTTTATTAGCTGAATATATAAAATTAAATGACACTGGTATTTTAGATTTATATGGTAACATAGTGAAGGATAGTGGACCTGTTAAAAATTATGAGATGATGTTAACAGAATATTATAAATCAATCTCTCTAGCATTAGTAGATTTTACAAATTATAAATCATTAAGTATTAAAGAATATGATTATTTATATGAATTTTTAAAGAATCCAGCAAAATCAGTAAAAGATTATGGTTTTAGTGAAAAAGAATTAAATAAATTACAAGGTAATACATTAGATGATGAAAAAGTTAATAAAGCACGTCAAAATCAAAAATT
>CAVEPF010000048.1:2208-10599 GCA_963617645.1 Anaerotignum sp.
ACAAAAATTTTATAAAGCTCTAGATGAATTTAATTTAAAATATGACTTAGATTTATCTGTTTCCTTGTTACAAGATGTTAAGAATATTGATTTTGATCAAAATAAATTCTTTAGTGACAAATTTATTGAGTGTTTTAACAATGTTTATAACGCATCAAACAATAATCCTAAAACATTTACATCAGGTAAATTATTAACTGATAAAGATGCTTTATTTGAGTTTGTAAATGATTTAAATAATCTTTGTACTATAGGAATTAATGATTATTTAAATAATAAAGAATCTAGCCCTCTAGAAACTATGACAAATAAAGAGAAGGTTAAGATGCTTGAAGATGCATTCGGCTTAAATAGAATATTAGATGTTAAAGCTAATGGTGTTTCATATAGAGATAAAAATAAATTAGGATTCTCTAATTTAAATTATAAACAAAAAGCTAATGAATTCTATACAGCATATGAGACAATTAATAATAAATTAAAAGAATTTGATGAAAACAAAGAGTATTTAAAGGATACAAAGAAAGTATTTTTACAAAGTTACCGTGAAGTATATCAATCTATGAATAATATTCATAATAATAATTGGTTTATAAAAATGATTATTCATAATAAAGATTATAAACATGAAAAGAAAATGTTAGATGATACTTTAAATCTTGTAGCTTCTAAATTAAAGGTTGAAAAAGATGTTGTAAAACAATATTTCAATAAAAAAACTGATGTTTTACGTTCTGGTTCAAGACAAGAACATATAAATAATCCCGAAAATACTAAATCTTATGATTTTGATAACGCCTTAAAGGTTAGTAATACAATTACTAGTGTAGTTTGTGATATTAACAATAAATATAATTTAGCAAATAATGATTTTGATATTATTATGCGTGAAGAAAAGGTTCTTAATCTTGATTTAAATCAAAGAAAAAATATCGAAGTAAATGATCTTAATTTAGAAAATGGTAATATCGAACCTAAAAACATTGAAAATGAAAAAGATTTAGAAATTGATGTTAAAAAGTAATTATTACTAATATTTGCCTAAATTTTTGTTTAATTATATTGTAATAATAAATTTATTAATATAAAATATATTCAATATTGGGAGGATATATTTATGAGTGATATAAATAATACAAATTACATTGGTGAAGAACAATATTTAAAACTAAATAAAAAGTTTAAAAAAATTGGCTTCATATTGCTTATAGCGGGTGCTATATGTTTAGTAATTAGTTTGATTGCATTCTTTGTAAGCAACCAAATATATAATCAAAAGGTTCAAGCGTGGTATAACAATTCTGTTAATACATTGTCTCCTTATGGTACAACAAGTACAAATATTCCACAAAGTCATAGCTATATTTACTTAACATTAGCTTGGATTTCAGGTGCTGCAACTTTATGTGGGGTTATTCTTTTAGTTATAAGTTATAGAAGAGAATTACTTGCTTATAAAATAAATACTTATGCACCTATTGCTAGTGAAGTAAATAAAAAATATGCTAGACCATTTATTATTAATAGTGGTAAAACATTTGGCAAAATGTATAAGAACTTTAAAGACGAAGTTAATAATACAAATGATAACAGTACTACTATTTGCCCTGTATGCAATGCTAGTATAAATAAAGATTCTAAATTTTGTTCAGAATGTGGTTCTAAATTAAAAGAAGAATAAGAAATTAATGGAAACTGGAGGTATATATTATATCTTCAGTTTTTTTAAAATAATAATTTTTAAATGTTTTATTTTTTAAATAAGAAATGTATATCTAAAATTACTAATTTTGTTATATAATAGAAACAAATAAGAAAATTTTTAAAAGGAGGAATAAATATGGTATTTGGTGAAGAAGCAGAATTTACTCCAGCACCTAGACTTTTAGTCATTGGTGTAGGTGGCGGCGGATGTAATTTCGTTGATAGAATGATAAATTATGATCTTAGAGGTGTTGAATTTGTAGCCGTAAATACAGATGCACAATCTTTAAAGAAGAGCAAAGCTGATACTAGAATTCAAATTGGTAGATTATTAACTAAGGGATACGGTGCAGGTACTGATCCTAAAATTGGAGCACAAGCTGCTGAAGAATCATATGATGATTTAAAAGAAGTTATTGACGGTGCTGACATGGTATTTTTAACAACAGGTATGGGTGGTGGAACCGGAACTGGGGCTGCACCTGTAATTGCTAAAATTTGTCGTGAACTTGGTGTATTAACTGTAGCTGTAGTTACAAAACCTTTTAAAAATGAAGGTAGACAACGTATGCAAACAGCTATTGAAGGTCTTGAAGAATTAAGACATTATGTTGATACATTAATTATTGTACCAAATGAGAATATTTTTAAGATTATTGACCCTTCAACTACTTTACTTACAGCATATCGTGAAATTGATGATGTAATAAGACAAGCTGTACAAAGTGTTTCAGATTTAATCAATTTTAAAGGTTTAATTAATGTAGATTTAGCTGATATTAAAAAATTCATGACTAATAAAGGTACAGCATTAATGGGTATTGGTGTAGCTTCTGGTAAAGATAGAGCAATTCAAGCAACAAGAAATGCACTTCAATCAAAATTACTTGAAGTTACTCTCGATGGTGCTACTGATGCGATTGTAAACATTACTGCAAGTGATTCTCTAAGAGCTGTTGAAATGGAACAAGTTTTATCTGAAGTAAGAAATCAATGTAGTACTGAAATTAATATAAAACCAGGTCAAACTATATCTTCTATTGCAGGGGATGAATTAATTGTTACTATAATAGCTACTGGTTATGAATTAAAGGCTAAAGAAGTAGGTATTGGCGATATTGCACCTATAATTATTGGAAAAGAAGATTCTGAACAAATTGAATTTAGCAAATTAGTTCCTACAGTTGGTGATTCAGATGATGATATTGTTGAGGATACAACAGAAGAAGAGATAAGCGAAGAAACTAAAAAGAGTCATGGATTCTTTCATTTTGGAAGAAAAAAGAAAGATAAAAAAGAAAATAAAGATATAGATGACTCTGATTCTAAAAAAGATGAGAATGGTATTCCTAACTGGATTGAATAAATTTAATAATTATTATGTTTAATAAACAAAAAAAATTACAAATATTTGATGAATTATCAGAATATATTATTCTATTTGATAAGGATAAAAAGGTAACTTTTTATAGTAATAATTTATTAAAACTTTTAAATCTAAAAGATAGTGATATTAAAAACAAAACTATTAATGACTGTAATAGTATAAATATTATTGATTTTTTATTTAAAGATTCATTTAATATCTCTCAAAAATTTAAATATAATAATGGGTCTGATATTGTAATATCTTGCACTTTAAAGAAAATAAATTATAAAAAATACAAATATATTTTAATTATTGAGGATATCACTTCATATCAAAAAGAACTAACTGAATTAAATCAAAAACTAAATGATGTAAATAATCTAGTTAAAGAAAAAACACAATTTTTGTCTCGTACAAGTCATGAAATTAGAACGCCGTTAAATGGAATTATTGGCATGAATGATATTGCGATTGAAACACTTGAAAACAAAGAATATGATAAATGCTATGAATCTTTAAATAAAGTAAAATATTCTAGTAAATATTTACTCTCAATTGTTGAAAATGTTTTAGATATGTCGAGGTTTGAAGTTGGCAAATTTGTTGTTGAAAATAGGGAATGTAATTTAAATAAGTTATTAAATGAAGTTAATTTGATTGTTAGCACAGAATCAGCTAATAAAAAACAAAAATTAACATTCAATCAAATTGGAGATATCAACTTAATTTGTGATTCTACTAAACTTAAACAAATTTTAGTAAATATCATCGGAAATTCAATAAAATATACTGATGAATGTGGAAATATAGATGTATTTACTGATCTTTCTTTGCTCGATAATAAATATCAAGTAAAAATTACCATTAAAGATAATGGTATAGGAATGTCTAAAGAATTTTTAAATCATATTTTTGAACCATTTGCTCAGGAAAATAAAAATTCCTATATTAGAGGAACCGGTTTAGGATTATCGATTACTAAAAATTTAGTATCTTTATTAAATGGTTCGATAAAATATGAATCAAGTGAAGGATTAGGAACTACTTGTTATCTAACTTTTATCTTTAATAAAGTACAATCAAATGATGTTGTTAGTAAAGATCAAATAAAGAATATTGATTATTCTCGTTTTAGAGTTTTAGTTGCTGAAGATAATGAGATTAATCAAATGGTTATAAAGAAACATTTAGAATACTATAATTTTAAAATTGATGTAGTATCAGACGGAGACGAAGCAATTTCATTATTTGAAAATAGTCAAATAAATTATTACGATTTAATATTAATGGATATTCATATGCCTAATACAGATGGTATAGAAGCTACAAAAATCATTAGACAATTAAAGCGAGAAGATAACAATATAGCTATAATTGCTCTTTCAGCTGATACGCTTAAGAATGATATTGAAAATTTTTTAATTGCAGGTATGGATAATCATATACCAAAACCCGTTATTCGTGATAGAATGATTAAAACTATTTACGAAACATTAGCTAAGAAAAATAAAATATAGAAGGAGATTCATTTTCGAGTCTCCTTTTTCAGTTCATTAATTAATATATCAACACCTTTTAAATAATCAATTTGAGGCATATATCCTTCTTTTAGAGTAATACAATTATCTAAAAAATAACTATAAGGAATAGATTTTTTGTCTCCATTATTAGCGTTTTCCTTAAATTTATTAAACTTATCAATATCTATAATAAAAGTTTTATTATATAAATTAAATCTTACAAGAAGAAAAGCTACGCCACCATGTTCTTTAATTTTTGTTAAATGATTTACTTGGTGCACAAATACATCTTTAATAGGAAATCTTGTTTTACTAGTACATTCTTTAGCATCAAAATCAATATAAAAACCTTTATATATTCCGTTGTAATCGGTTGTGGATGGTGTTTTATAATATGCTTCTCTTATTACTGTTTTATTTCTTGAAGGATAATCTACTTTTACAACCTGTATTGGTACAGGTTTCTTATACACAACAGCTATATTACGTGATAAATAATATAAATTAGATTCATTAATCATCTTTTCAAGAGACATACCTTTATTAGACATTTTTTGATTAAAAGTAACATTAGTTTTATTTAAAATATTCTCTTTATTTAAATTTCTTTTTCCAGTAGGAAAGTTCATTATATCACCTCAAATAATGATGTCTAAAATATTGTCTTTTTTCTTGAAAATTTATTTTATTTGATATAAAATATATTCAAACTAATGAAATGGACACGGTTTATAAAATATATTTTTAGCGAGAGCAGGTTGGTGGAAGTGCTTAAATCAATTTTTATAAATTACTACCATGGAAGTGACATAGAAATATGCTCCGGAATTCCCGTTATAGATTAAATGAGAGCGAGATTTAATCTCGAACTAAGGTGGTACCGCGTTATTTACGTCCTTAAATTTATTTTAAGGGCTTTTTTTTAGCCCTGGAGGAGAATTTATGATAAAAATTACATTAAAAGATGGAACAATTAAAGAAGTTTCTGAAAACTTAAGCTATATCGAAATAGCTAAGTCATTATCACAAAGTTTTGCTAAAACTTGTGTTGTTGCTAAAGTAAATGGTGTTTTAACTGATTTAGGAGATATTTGTTCAAGTGACTGCAATCTTGAATTTATTACAAAGTCTGATAAAGAAGGATTTGAAGTATTAAATCACTCATGTGCACATTTATTAGCTAATGCTTGCAAGGAATTATACCCTGATAGTCAATTTGGTGTAGGACCAGATATTGAAGAAGGTTTTTATTATGATATAAAGTTTAGTTCACCTATTCAACCTTCTGATTTAGCTAAGATTGAAAAGAAAATGAATCAATTAGCTAAAGCTAATATAAAGATTACTCATGAAGTTATTTCAAAAGAAGAAGCTCATAAATTATTTGAAAATGATAAATATAAGTCTGAATTAATTGATGCCGTTGAAGGAGATACTGTTAATCTTTATAGACAAGGTGATTATTTAGAAGTATGTCGTGGACCACATGTTATGTCTACTGCTCAAATTCAACATTTTAAACTACTTTCAATTGCTGGTGCATATTGGAGAGGCGATTCTAAGAATGAACAATTAACAAGAATCTATGGTACTTGTTGGTTTACAAAAGAAGATCTTGAAAAACAATTAGCTTTAATTGAAGATAGAAAAGAAAGAGATCATAGAAAAATCGGTAAAGACATGCAAATATTCATGTTTGATGAATTAGTTGGCCGCGGTTTACCAATGTATTTACCAAACGGATTTATTATTCGTCGTCAATTATCTGATTATATTATGAATAAAGAATATGCACTAGGATACAAGCATGTAATGACTCCATCTTTAGGTAATGTTGAACTTTATAAGACATCAGGACACTGGGCTCACTATAAAGATGATATGTTCCCAGCTATGGAATTAGATGATGAAGCATATGTTTTACGTCCTATGAACTGCCCTCACCACATGGTTATGTTTAGATCTAAATTACATTCTTACCGTGATTTACCAGTAAGAATTGCTGAAATAGCTAATGACTTTAGATTTGAAGCAAGTGGTGCTTTAACAGGTCTTGAACGTGCTCGTGCATTTAGCCAAAATGATTCACATATTTTCTGCCGTCCTGACCAAATTGGTCAAGAATTTAAGCAAGTATTAAAGTTAATTCTTGATGTTTATAATGATTTTGGATTTAAAGATTATAAATTTAGATTATCTTTAAGAGACCCTAATAATACTGAAAAGTACTTCGGAAATGATGATCTTTGGGAAAAGAGCCAAAGCGAATTAAGAAGTGTTTTAAAAGAATTAAATGCTGATTTCTATGAAGCTGAAGGAGAAGCTGCATTCTATGGTCCTAAATTAGACGTTCAAGTTAGAAGTGCAATCGGACATGATGTTACACTTTCAACAATTCAATTAGATTATCAATTACCTGAACGCTTTGATTTAACATATGTTGATGAACAAGGTGGAAAGACTAGACCAGTTGTAATCCACAGAGCTATTTTAGGTTCTCTTGATAGATTTATTGCCTTCCTACTTGAAGAAACAAAGGGTGTATTACCATTATGGTTAAGTCCTGTTCAAACTAAGATCATTCCAGTAAACTTAGAATATCATAAAGACTATTGTGATGATTTAGTAAATAAATTTATTAGAAATGGTATCCGTTTTGAAACAGACTATAGAGACGAAAAATTAGGTAAAAAGATTAGAGAAGCACAAATTGCTAAAGTTCCTTATCAATTAGTTATTGGGGACGAAGAAGTTAAGAATGGTACAATTACATACAGAGAATATTCTAAGCAAGAACAAGTAACAGTTACAGTTGATGAATTTATTAATTTAATTCATGAAAAAGTAGTTAACCATAAATAGGGAAGTTGATGAAAAATTATACTTTAATAAAAGAAGAATATTTACCTGATATTAAAGAAACTGGTAAACTTTATGTTCATAACAAGACTGGGGCTCGTGTAGTATCTATAAAATCGAGTGATCCTAATAAAGTGTTTTGTATAGCATTTAAAACTTTACCAAATAGTTCAAATGGTGTTTGTCATATTTTAGAGCACTCAGTTTTGTGTGGCTCTAAAAAATATCCTGTTAAAGATCCATTCGCTATATTAAGTAAAACAAGTTTAAACACATATCTGAATGCATTTACAGCTTCAGATATGACTGTTTATCCTGTAGCTAGTTTAAATAAAAAAGATTTTTATAATCTAATGGATATTTATCTAGATGCAGTATTCAATCCTTTGATATATGAGAATAAAGAAATTTTTCTTGAAGAAGGATGGCGCTTTGAATTTGATGAAATAAACAATAAGTTAAATGTAAATGGCGTTGTTTTTAATGAAATGAAGGGACAAACTTCTTCAATTGATTATTTTGTTTCTCAAAAGATAGAAGAAGAACTATATAAAGGTACTATTTATAGTTATGAATCAGGCGGGTCACCTAGCGAAATACCTAATTTAAGTTATAAAGAATTTTTAGACTTCCATAAGAAAAATTATCATCCATCTAATGCGTATATTTTCTTATATGGTGATTTTGATATTGAGGAGAGATTATCATATATTGATAACGAGTATTTATCAAAATATGAAAAAATAACTTTAAATAATAATTTAGAAAATACAATAAATTATCTTCCGCGTAAAATTTCTGTTGATTATGAACCATATGAAGATGATTTAGATTCATCAATATTTACATATAATGTAGCATTTTCTAATAATTTAGATATCGAAAAATGTTGCGCAGTTTCCCTAATTGTTGATGATTTAATTAGTGAAAATTCAAGAT
>CAVEPF010000049.1:0-3920 GCA_963617645.1 Anaerotignum sp.
TGTGTGCAGCGCCTGGTGGAAAAACACTTGAAATAGCTTCATTAACTCAAAATAAGAAATTCATTATGGCATGTGAAACTAATAAAATAAGAGCAGAAAGACTAAAATATAATATTTTAGAACAAGGTGCTAAAGTTAATGTTAGTGTATGTGATGCTAGAAAATTAGATGAATTTTTTAGATTTGATACGATTTTGCTAGATGCACCATGTTCGGGCAGTGGAACTATTAATCTTGAAAACCCTAAAGATTTAAAGTATTTTTCAGCTGAACTTGTTAAAAATAGTTCAAAGATTCAAAAAGAATTATTAAAGAAGGCTTTAACTATATTAAAACCAGGTCATACACTTGTTTATTCAACTTGTTCTATTTTAAAAGAAGAAAATGAAAATGTATTAAAATCTGTTCTGAATAATAATTTTGTTTTAGAAAAAATTAATTTAGATATAGATGAGTCAAATTTACTTAAGTCAAATTTAGACGGAGTTATTACTGTAAAACCGAGTGAAAATTTTGAAGGTTTCTTTATTGCTAAAATTAAAAGAATATAATAAAAATTAATTGTGAAAAAAATATGTTATTTTAAAATTGTTTTTAATAAATAATAAAACATATGATAAAATTTAATAAAAAGAAAGGGTGATAAAATGCTAACTAGATTACTTGCTAAAATTAAAGAAGCATGTGTATCAGTATTACCAATTGCCGTTTTAGTACTTATTTTATGTATTACACCTCTAGTAGATTTAACTGCTCAAGAAATCGGAGTATTTGTAGTATCAACAATTGGATTAATTCTAGGTATTTCTTTGTTTAATTTAGGCGCAGATTTAGGCGTTGAACCTATGGGTCAACAAGTAGGTTCAACATTAATTAAAACAAAGAATATGAAACTGATTTTAACAGTTTGTTTTGTTTTAGGTGTATTAATAACAATTGCAGAGCCAGATTTATCAGTTCTTGCTAATCAATTAAATGATGCAATACCAGGAGGAAAGAATGTACTCGTGTGGTCAATTGGTATTGGCGTCGGAATCTTTTTAGTTATTGGTGTTCTAAAAATTATTACTAAAAAAGATTTAACACAAATATTACTTTTCTTTTATATGGCTCTTTATGCACTTGTAGCAATTCTAATTTTTAATGGTAATGGTGAGTTTGTAGCATTATCATTTGACTCAGGCGGAGTTACAACTGGTCCTATAACTGTTCCATTTATTATGGCACTAGGATCAGGATTTGCACTTACAATTGGTGGAAGAGATAAAAAGGAAAATTCTTTCGGATTAATTGCATTATCTTCAATTGGACCTATTATCGTTGTTGTAATTTTAGGTTTAACTATTAAAAGTGATAATTTAAAAGAATTAGTAGAAAATTATAATAAACAAGCTCCTAATAATTACGGATTAGATGTAACAGCTAGTAATGTATTCCATGCAATATTAACTAATTTTAAATCAATAATTATAGCTTTAGGATTAATTTTTGTCTTCTTCTTTATTATTAATTATTTCTTTATTAAATTGCCTCGTAAGAGTATTTTAATGATTGTTTGTGGTCTACTTTATGCCTTATTTGGTCTTGTTATTTTCTTAACTTGTGCTGAAATTGGTTATTTACCTATTGGTTTTAAATTAGGACAAGAACTTGCAAAATATCCTGCTGCACTATCTTGTGTTGGCTTTGTAATTGGTATGTTAACAGTATTAGCAGAACCTGCTGTTCATGTATTAACTAAACAAGTAGATGATATTACTATGGGTGCAATCTCAAAGAGAACAGTGCTTGTTGCATTATCGCTAGGTGTTGGTATTTCAATTTGTTTATCAATGATTAGAATTATATTTAATTTCTCAATTTTATATTATGTAATACCAGGATACTTAATTAGCTTTGTTTTATCATTCTTTGTACCACGAATTTATACAGCAATTGCCGTAGATTCAGGTGGAGTAGCATCAGGACCTTTAACTACAAGTTTTATTTTACCTATTGCTATAGGTGCATGTAGTATTATTTGTGAAAACAATATCTTTGATAACGGATATGGTGTAGTTGCAATGGTAGCTTTAACACCACTTATTACAATTCAACTTTTAGGATTTAAATCTGTAATGCAACACAAGATTGTAACTAAGAATAGAATGAAAGATATTGAAGCTACTAAGAATGATAATGTTATTATTAATTTCTAGGAGGTAAATATGAACAAGAAAAAAGAATTAGATGCTCCTCAAAAATTAAAAGTAATGATTACTATTGTTAATAGAAAAAAAGTTGATCTTTACACTTCAATCCTTGAATCATTTAATGTATCAAGTAGTGATATTATTTATGCTAAAGGACTTGCTAGTCAAGAAATATTAGCATATCTAGGTTTATCTCGTATGGAAAAGGCTGTTATATTATCTGTTGTTAGAGAAGATGCTATCAAAGATATAATGGCTGCTTATGAAGATAAGTTTTTTAAACAAAAAGAAAGTGGTGGTATAGCATTTACAATACCACTATCAACAATGGTAGGAGTTAATGCATATAAGTTCCTATCACACGAGGAGGAATAAAATGGAAAATGGTTTTGAATTAATTTTAACTATCGTAAACGAAGGTTTCTCTGAAGCTGTAATGGATGCAGCTAGAAGTAAAGGTGCTACAGGTGGTACTCTTATTAGTGGGCGTGGAACAGCTAAAGAAGAAATTTTAGCAAAATTTAAAGTATTAATGACTCCTGAAAAAGAAATAGTACTTATTTTATCATCTAAAGAAAACACTAAAAATATTTTACTTGCAATTAATGAACATTGTGGTTTAATGACTGATGCACATGGTATTGCGTTCGCATTACCTGTTGATGAAGTATGTGGAATTAAGAAATCAATTAATATTGATGATAATAAGAGCGAAGATAATGGTGAAACTAAGAAAAATTAGCATTTTAATTTTATTATTACCAATTTTATTCTTACTTATATCTTGTGATTCTAATACAACTGATACTACAATTGTAACAACAATTACAAAGAATAATTTTACTTATAATATTTATTATACTAATAGTAGCGATTATTACTATGCTACTATTAGTGAATATACTGGCAGTGAAACCAACTTAGTAATTGCTGATACAATAAATTATGATTCTAAAGACGTTGTAGTTACAACAATATGTCGTACAACTTTTGCATATAATAATCCTATCGAAACAATTACTATAGGCAAAAATATTGAAACGATTGAACCTCGTACATTCATGAATTTCAAGAATTTAAAAACAGTGATATTAAATGATAAAATTGAATTATTAGATATGTTTTTGTTTTCAAGATCTACTATAGAAACAATAACAATACCTGAAAATGTAAAAAAGATTTCTAGTGCAACTTTCTCAAAAAGTTCATTAAAAGAAATTATAATTTTAAACAATAATATTGAAATATCTGCTGAAGCATTTGATAATTGTGATAGTTTAACTACAGTTTATTTTAAAGGTAGTGCAGAGGATTTTTCTAATTTAAATGTTAAAGAATATAATGATAATTTTATAAATTCTAAAATTTATTATTATTCTGAAGAAATACCAAATGAACTTAATACTTATTGGCATTTTGTTGATAATAAAGTTACTATTTGGTAAGGCTTATAGTTTACCTATAAGCTTATTTAGGACTATAGCCAAGCGGTAAGGCAATGGACTCTGAATCCGTCATTCGTTGGTTCGAACCCAACTAGTCCTGCCAGTTAAAAAATGTCATATAAAAAACAAATATAAAATAATTTATGATTAAATATTGATGTCTATATTTTTAGACATCTTTTTTTATTTTTATATGAATTAAAGATATACTTTCCTTCAAAAGCAATCAAGCCTGAACCAATTCAGTTTAATTTAAGAACTGCCGAATGGAATCAAGATTTAT
>CAVEPF010000050.1:0-3428 GCA_963617645.1 Anaerotignum sp.
AAATAATTAAGCTCAAAACTTTGCTTAATAAAACTAATTTTCATTCTTATTGTGTTAACTCTTTATATTGTTTATAACTTTTAATTAGTTCTTACTTTCTTATTGAGTAATGTTTTAAATCCTCTTTTATTATATAAAAAACACTCCCCATTTTGATGAATGTTTTCACTAATTATCATATTGTTTTTTAAAAATTTTGTTATAATTATTCAAAATAAATTTTTCGTATTCTTTAAGACAATAACCAATCAATTAAATTAATAGCCTTTATACCTTCATAAGAATTTATATAATTTCTATCCATTGATAATATAATTTTTTCATAATTATCCGCTATCATACGAAGCGGTCTTAATTCTCGTTCCCTTGTTTCTTGTGACTGCATACTTTCTGTTACCTGAATATATAGTTTCTCATTTGGTTTTTCGGCAACAAAATCGACTTCTGTTTCTCCTACTTTACCGATATATACTTTGTAATCTCTTCTCACAAGTTCTAAGAATACAATATTTTCAATTACATGACCTCTGTCAACATCACGATACCCAAGTAACATATTACGAAAGCCAATGTCTATTATATAATTCTTTTCCAAAGTCTTTAATAATTGTTTACCTTTTACATCGTATCTATTAGCTGAATAAAAAATAAAGGCACTACGTAACATATTGATATATTTATCCACCGTTTTACCAGCAACATTCTTTCCCTTTTCTTTATTCAAATCTCCTTCTGCCGACAATACATTTCCTATACTATTAGGCGAAGTTATACAGCCTATATTCGAGCAAAGAAACATCACAATTTTATTTAACGTTGTTTGGTCTGCTTGATTATTACGTTGTAAAATATCTCTTAGTACAACAGTAGAATATATTCCTTCTAATGCTTGATTAATTCTTTGCTCATTAAAATGATATTCTCTTAAAACTGGCATTCCACCAAACTGCAAATATTTTTGAAACTTTTCCTCAATCGTAACAGCCACATCAAAATCATAAAAGTTCAAAAACTCTTTGAAAGATAATGGTAACATGCGGATTTCTACATATCTTCCAGAAAGAAGTGTTGAAAATTCAGTAGATAATAAATAAGCATTTGAGCCTGTAATATAAATATCCACATTAAAATCTAGACGAAAAGATTCTATAGCCTTCTCCCAATGTTCAATTACCTGCAACTCATCAAATATAAGATAAGTTTTTCCAGTCTTTGATATTCGCCCACTAACATAATCATAAAAATTAAGATAATTTGAAAGATTTCTATAACGTAATGATTCTAAGTTCATATGAATGATATTTTCATCTGGCACATTATTTTTTAAAAGATATTGATGGAACAAATCTAAAAGTGAAGACTTTCCACATCTACGAATTCCCGTAATTATCTTTACTAAGTCAACATCTTTATTTTGTATAAGTTGTTCCAAATATTCTTGTCTATTTATAAGTTCGGACATAATTGGCCTCCTAATCTTACTATTTAATAGTATACATAAAAAAAGCAAATTTGCAAAGAGTTTCGGACTTCAAAGTCAAAAACTTTCTAAAACAGGATTGTTTTTAACCTTCACAACCGAAACTTTTATTGTTATTCTTATTTGTTATGTATTCAACATTAAACCTTCTAAAAGAATTAGTAAAAGTACATGCAACATCTATATATCTAGATTTAAAGTTAATAAGATCAAATCCATTCTCTATAGCGTTCATAATATTCTTCATCTTTGAATCTATTGAACTATCTTCTTTTCTAATTCTTTAATTAATGGATTATCTTTCTTTTGCATCTCTAAAAGAGTATTAGATAGTGTATTAACATCTATTCAATCTCTTAAATAACTACTTATCTTTTGAATTACAAAGTCTTCAGATATCATTCTTTTCGTATACTAAAGCTAAGAGATTAACTCCTAATTTTAGTATACAAATGACCTTTAAGAATATACTTAAAGGTTCTTGAGTGTTGAATATTGATTATTATAATTTTAGAGCTTGGCTTTGGGATTTTGATATTGACCGTGTTTACTAGTTTTATTCCCACATTCAATAGCAAACTTTGGACAGCGGTGAAGACATCCTAAACACATTGCACATTTTTCTTTAACCCATACAGGTTTCTTATCTACCATTTCTATTGCATTAACAGGACATTTTATTGCACATAAAGAACATCCAATACAATTACCATTGACACTAAAACGTTTAGTTAATCTTTTCTTTTTATCATAAAGTGGTTGAGAAATCACATAAGTAATAAATGATGGAGTTTGTCCTTTCATTCTATTTTTATGTTCTCTTTTTGTAATACTTTCTATGATATTTTTAAGTTCTTGTTCAGTTTTTTTTGTAAATCTATCTTGTTTTTCTTTTGTTGAAATATCAAAAATAGGTGTATAAGTATCTACCATTTTAATCGAATAAAAAGAATCTATCTTTTTATCTTTAATCAGATTTTGAGCCATCGGACCAATGGCACCTGGTGTTGTTCCATAAGTTACTACAAAGAAAAGGTAATCTGCTTCTATTTTTGCTCTGATCAAAAATTCTTTAACGATACTTGGTAATCCCCAAAAATAAGTAGGAGATATTATACCGATTACTTCATCTTTAAAATTGAATTTGTTCTCTTTAATAAGAGTAGGAATAAATAAAATAGTATCGTTTTCTTTTGTTAACATTGTAGCAATATATTTTGAATTTCCTGTTGCTGAAAAATAAATGATTGTCACATTACCACCTCACTTTTTCTTTGTTATATCCATGTTGACACCATCGATATGAAATATCACTAGCTGTCAATAATTTAATTCTTTCATCAATTGCTTGTTTTTTTAAGTGTTAGTTGATGATACTTTTGTCACATAATCCAAAACTTTTAATTTAGGTAGTGCTAGATTATGACAATCCAATCTTCTTTTATCTTTTAAATCTGTATCATTAACTAAATCTAAATTTTCTAATATTTCCATGCATAGATTATCATTTTAGCAATATAGTTGTATCTATATTTTGCTAAACTCTTTTATGTGATTTGAGTGATATAAGTTTTTAGCTTCTTTGTTTTACTTATTATATTCAATTCACAATTTTCAAAATCATTTAGTTCTTGACTTAGAAGAGCTTCACCTTCTTTGATCAACCAAGCCCATTGATTACCCCTAAATGGCTATAATGAACTTAGCAGCCTTGATCCATTTTGGGTATAATAAATAATAATATTTCCAAAAAATTTTACGTTTTTTTTAAAGTGAGGCGTGGTTCTATATTTTTTGAAATCAATATTCTTATTTTAAATATATCATAAAATTAAATGATTTGTTAGATATTTGATGGTAAATTATCGTTATTTTTAAATATAAAAGTAGTTTTCGCTATAAAGTGAACCCCTAAAGTTGGAACAGGTTATTGGAAAGACTTTAGGGG
>CAVEPF010000051.1:0-9043 GCA_963617645.1 Anaerotignum sp.
GTTGCCACATATAATGTTCTTAGTAACATATTCTACTTCATTTCCACTAGTAACTTTTACTTTAACCTTTAGAATATTATCTTTAACATAACTTGACACATTCTCAAATATTCCATTAAATTTTATATCTTCATCTGAAGTTTGATCTATAACATAATAGTCATATGTAATAATAGATGATAAGAAACTTTTTGGTAAATATATATTTGTTACTAAATATGATGGTAAATATTGGTGTATAAAGTCTTTTGCACTATCTATTGATATGTTTTCGTTTAATTCAATAATTTCGTTTGATGCATATTTATAATTAGCTTTTTCACTTTGTATAATTATTTTTGATGAATTACTAGAACTAATTTTCGTGTCTCCGTCTAAAGTAATATCATAATTTCCTGCATATGAATTAATGATGTTTAAATTATTAGATAGTGTCAGATTATTAAGCATAGTGATAGATACTGGTGCTTTAATAGTTATTTCTTCGTCTAATGTAAATGATTTAATAAATACAATTCTTAAAGCTAAATTATTAGTATTTTTTGAATAATCAAATATATTATTATAATAATTAGAATAATTTATCTCTTTTAATTCTTCTTTATTTGCTACATATTCATTATGATATTGAACCACATATGTATCACTTGATTTTGTATAAGTAATAGTGTTAGCAAATATCTTATAAGATTTACTAGAATCTAAATTTGTAATATCACTTATTTTTTGTTTTTTTGAAATATTAAAAGTGGAATCAGTTTTTTCTAATATATCAACATAAGAATTATCTTTATCTATTGTGTATGTTGTATCTTCGTTAGACATTGAAACACTAATCTTACCATCACTAATTGCAAAAGAAGGTGTTTCTACTTTTACATTGTAATTATATTCAATTTTTACTGTTGCGCCGTAAACTATTACAGCAGTTACAATTAGTATTAAACTAAATATAACTATGAATAATTTTTTCTTCATAAAAACACCTTTCTTTCATTAATTATAATTTATTGTTAGTCTTCTTGATAAAGTGTACTTCTTCTCATCCATTCCACAAGTAAGTGAAACATCAATAGTGTTAAAGCTTGTTTTATCAAATGCATTAGCACTAGCATCCCCAGAAACTTTAAATTTAACATAAAGCATACTTGTTCTAGCTAAATATGTTAAATAATAGTCATTATCTTCTATTAATGTAGTAGGATCATCTACTTTTGTCTCACTACTAGATGAAACATTATAATATCCCAAATTAGATATAAATTCTGCTTGATTATAACTATCAAATGTATAATTTAATAAATATAATTTACCATTACTTTCAATTGTGGCAGGAAGGTAGATAAATGTATCTGAGTCACTTTTATCAATCTTTATAGAATAATCATTTTCAAATGTTGGGGCTTTAGCAAACTTTTCAATGTTTGTATTATATAGAGAAAGTAGTTCAAATCCTAAATTATATATAGGATTAATTTCTGCCATCTTAAGCCACCAGTTTGTAGTATCACCAGTTATAAGGTAATTACTATATGTAAGATGAGTTTCTGTCATATGAACATTTATATTCTTATTTCTTAATTGATATATTAAATAAGCAAATTCTTTTGTGTAAATATATCTATTTTTGTTTGAACCTTGATCATATTGTGAATTTTCAATTGCTACATCATGCAAATTAGAAAATTCAAGCAAGAAAGATAAATCAGACATTACTGTATTACCTTTAGCACCATACTGGAATGTAACTAAAGTATCTTTAGAACCTTTTACAAGAGGACTAAAGTCTTCTACCGTAACATAAGGATTTGAATAATCAGTAGCATAAAAGAACCTTTCAAGTTTTAAATTTGAAATAGGTTCTAATGAACCATAAATCATACCTGTTAATTGTAATATTTTAAGAGACTTAAAGTACTCAATACCTTCTATTGATGTAATTTTGTCAGAATTATTAGGATTTGTATACAATTCAGTAACAGAACTAATATTAGTAAATACCTTACCTATTTGTCTTGAGTCATTACTTAAAGTAGTAATATTAATTCCTTCATAGCCAATAGATTCCTTCGTTACAGAACCATCAATCATTTTTTTAATAAATATGCCAGATTCAAATATGTAGGAAGCATCAACTAAAGCACATTCACCACTATCAGATAATACATACTTTCCATCTACCTCATTTGCAAGTATATATTTACTAGAATCAAAATATACTTTTGTCGTGTCGCTCTTCTCAAGATAATATCCACCATCATCTTTTTCTGCTTTTACATATAGATAATTTTCATCAATATAAGTATCTGTAGAATCTAAATGCTTAATATATATTGTAAAAACATTATTACTTGATATAGTTTTACCGTTAACAGTACAATAATATTTAAACTTAATTTCTTTTGTTGTATTTATTTCAAATTGTTTTTCTGCCGCTAGTAACTTAGCAGAATCAATAACAACACTTTGATCATTTACAACTATACCATAATTTGAATAATCATTCTTTTCAAACATTAATTGTATGTCATATGTTATACCATAAATAACTATCTTATTAGCAGGAATAGTAACAGAAAGTTTTACATTGTTATCTTCTGTATTAGTATCAAAATATATAAATGGATTAGTACTAGTTGTTAGACTATCATTTTTAAATTTATATTTATATTGTACAAGACTTAATACATCATCACTCGTATACGTTGTATCAGAATGCGTATTAGATATATGATACCATAAATTATTTTCTTCATATAAATTATAAAATTCATTTTGTCTATGACAATTTAGTTGAATTTTTTTGCCACCACTTACAAGTTGAAGATTTATATTATCTCCGTCAATAGTAATAATAAATTTTGATAAATTGATATTTTTTATTGTTCCAGGATCAGTATTTATAACAACATCTTTTGTTAAAACAAAGTATCCATCTTGATAACCAATAGCACCTTGTTCAATAGCTAAAGAAATCAATTCATAGTTTAAATATTCAATGCCAACGCCGCCCGAAACCGCATCACACTTAAATTTACCATATGATGTAATTGTTGAATTATAAGCGTAAAGTGAATATGGCACTTTAAATATCGATAAGGTACTATCCTCTAATATTACACTGACATTTACAGGCACATTTCCAGTTAAATTTACATTGCTAATATTTGTAACAAATTGATCAGCAGATTTCCATTTTATCTTATATGTAGTTCCACTTGGTGAATATCCACTATCCTTTAAACTAGTTCTATTAGCATAAAAATATCCTAAATAGTTATCTTGTTTAGATATATCGTATGTTTTGTTAGTTACAAGATCACTCTCAATTTTTTCTAATAATGCATTTATAGTAGCTGTTGTTGTTGTAACATTTTTACCATTAAGCTCAATATAAATATTATTAGTATTACTAGTCCATTTTGCAAGAACAGTAAAAGTATCTAAGTTAAGGTCACATCTAGTATCATTAATTTTAAGTTTGGTTAAAGATGTATTTACTTTTGTTAAACTTTCTAGTGCATTAGGTGAAAAATTCTTTGTACTTGTTAAATCAAGATAAGTTAATTTAGTATAATTATTAAAACTATCAGAATCAAATTTAATTCCAGACTTAGTTATAGTGAGATTTTCTACATTTTTTAATTTTCCAAATGTATTTGTAAAACTTATATCATAATAAGCATCAGGAAGATTAACTATAGCAATACTTTGTAATTTTCCATTATTTCCAAATAAATATTCATTAATTACATTTTTCTCGTAATCACTCAAACTTGATATTTTCATAGTATTATCATACTCATTAGAGCCCCATCCAAATGACGTTTTCTTCAATCCATCAATTCCTGAATAATATGCGAAATCTGTATGATTGATTGCTCCATTTTGTAATGACATACCATTCCATTTAGAAATAGTAACTCTCTCTTCTAATTCAGCAAAGTAAAAAGTAATAAAACGTAAATTGCTATTAGTAAATTCACTATAAACACCGTCTCCATTTCCGGATATGAATTGATAAGTGAATACTAAATTTTTACCTGACATTTTTCCAATAAGTATATAATATGCATTTTTTGACAAACTATATTTAATATAACCATCAGTAGTCTCACTATAAGTTATTTGTCCCTTAGATTGTGTCATACTTGAATCCATTAGATAATAATACCATGTTATTTCTAAATTTGAATATGTAAGGTTATCATTAGTTATAAAAGTGTCATCCTTATATAAAGCATATAAGAAATATTTAGTATTTGAAGGAAGCCATAAAGTTGTATTTAAAGTTTGTTTTAATGCGCCTTCTTCACCAAGAGATACCCAACTTTGTCCATTTGCAGGAGTAGTACCACCAATCATTAAGCCAAAATCAATTAATGACACACTATCTTCATCAGCATTTGTATCAATTGTAGTATCACTTGATGCAACTTCAGTGTTCCATCTATTTTCTTCGCTGTCTTCTGAAACATAAACATAATTTACGGTTGAATCATCTTTGAGTACAAAGAATAACTTACTTGTATTACCCTTAACTTCACAACTACTTGTAGTACCAATATAGTAATTAGGTTCACTGTTATTTGCGGCAAAATAAGCATTTCTTAAAGGTACAATAATATTAGTTACATCTCCAATTGTAAATGGTGCATTTTTCTCTTTAACTTTACTTAACTTTAAAGTATTAATATTAGATTTACCTTCACTTGAAATAAGATTTGTTAACTGATGTAAATCCATATAATTACTTTCAAAACTATTTATTTCAAAAGTGCTTAAGTTTGGTAATTTATCACCAATTGAGGAAGGTAAAATTACACCATAATTATTTTTTAAAGTTAAAGACTGTAAATTAGTTAGAGTTGTAGTTAATACACTAAAGTCTACATACGATTTATCTACAGTAATAGAATTTAAATTTACTAATTCTTCACCACTACCAAAATAAAAATCATAATTAACAGTAATAGATTCAAGGCTAGTCAAATAATGAAGTCCTTTAAATAAGTTACTACTATAATTAGATGCAAGTTGTGTGAATGTAAAAGAATCTAATGAACTTGTTTTAGATTGTAATTCAGTTAATGTTATTTCTTTATTTGAAAAATCAAAACCAGATGAAGCTAATTCTTTTAGTATAGCTTCTTTAAGTTCTTTAGAGTTAAACATATCTGCTAAAGTACTTGATGAATCACCGTCAAGGCCTGTAACTGTTAAGTTACTTGCAACATCTAATACATTTATTTGAATTGTATGAGTTGTAGTTATAGTCTTTTTACTATTAGTAATACTAGTTAGAGTTGCTACTAAATAGCTAGTTTCATTTCCTGAAATATATTTAATATAAGTTAATACGCCATTTAAAAATTTAAAATAGTCATTAATACATTGACCATTTCTGTCGCCAGATCTAGTATATATTTTGTCATTAGACCAATATTGATTGGTATCAAACTTAAAATAATGAGTATATCCATAAAAATCTATTGCAATACCATTAGAATCAGTATAGAAAATATCAGTTAAATCATAATCACCAATATTTTTAATTGTGATATTATCTTCAAGTAATGTAGTCTTATATGGTAATAATTCTGTGTAAGGATCCCATTTAGTAGAATCATTAGCTAAATAAATATTTATATCATTTGTAGAAACAAAATAATATCTAAATAAACCTTTTAGTACATCATAATCAGATAGATTGTAACATTGATTAACATATAAATTACTTATTTGAATTAATGTAGTTTCATTATTTTGACTTTGGTTTCCACTTACTAATTCATTAAAATCATATTTAGCACTACCAATCTTTAATGTACCAATAGTATCTAAACTAGATAATGGTTCAAGGCTATCTAAACTATTTCCTAATAAATTAATAGATACACTAGTATTTTTGGCAATGTAAGACGCAAAATAACTTAAACCATTTAGACTAGTAATACCTTTATTAGATAAATCAATGTTCTCTACACTAGATGCATTAGCAAAATCAGACTCAGATATTACAAATTGTTCAGGGACGCTAGTACCACTAACTACTTCTATTAAAGTAGTATTAGATGTATCTAAATTATAATAATTAAACAAATTATCGATTAATGTTTTATCTACATTAGTTAATGTAGTTAAATTAGTATAACCTGATCCATTATAAATATATTTGTCATATACAGTTTCATTTCCTGATTTATAAACATTAACATTCATAACTCTTTGGAAAGCTTGAGCACCAACTTGAATATAGAACTCTACATCTTCATTAATAACATCATTAGTACAACTAAATGAATAATATGAACCATTTTTTGTAAATATTAAATTACTATTATTACTTGTCCAATTTATTTCGTAATAGGTATCTTTATCAGTATAGTATCTTGCAGGTAAATATAACTTTTGATTTACTCTATTTATTCTTTCAAGTTCCTTAAGTATTGTTACCGCTGCTTCTGCTTCAAGAGATATACTATAAAGTTGTGATGATGTACCAGTATATATTTTTGCACTACTTGAATTTACTTGAATTAAAGCAAGTTCATAGTTAATAGTATTGTTATTAGTAAATTCAATACTATTCTTAGTCATATTACATAAGTTTAAATATTTTAAATTAGTAAGTAGTGTAAGTCCATCAAGTTCTACAATTTTATTAGCATTTAAATTTATATATTCTAGATTACTTAAATATTTTAGGGGCGAAATATCAGTAATTAAATTAGAATCAAAACTTATATATTTTAAATCATCTAATAAGTTTAGTGATTCAATATCAGTAACAAGATTATTATTAAAACTAATGTATTTTAAACTATGTAAATAACTTAAACTTTCAACTGATTTAATTGTATTTGAGTTAAAAGATATACCAGTAATATTTGTAAAGTTTTCAAGTCCAGCAAGAGTATCAATACTTAAACTATCAAAATCTAAATAATCTATGCTATAGTCAGAATTAGTTTTATAATAAGTATCTTTTATGCCTTTACTTTGAAGTATATTATAAACTTCACTCATTGTTTGTTTAGATTCAGAATAAGTAATAAGACCATCATTATTCTTATCAAACATTAATAATAATTTAGAGTAAAGCATATAGTCATTTACATTACTAGTTTGATTACCATAATGAATGATACCTTCAACAGTTAACGTAAATGTATAAGATACACCTGTATTGTTTTCTATATAAGGATCTTTATAAGCTATATCATTATATAAAGTAGCCTTTATAGAAACTATAGTTGATTCTACTTGCGGAACTAAATTAGCTTTAATTTGAATATATGCCTCATATGCATATGCACGTGCAAAATTACCACTTTTTGATATACTTGCGACGCCATTAGATATTGAATATTTTTCTCCGTCAAAATTTTTTAGGTCAGTAATATCAATAAAATATGCATCATTTGAGTCTAGTTTAGCACTTGTGAGTTCACTAGTTGAGAACAAATAAGAGCCATCACTATTTTTAGCAAAATATGATACTTGAGATTCAGATTTAGTAACTAAATTATATTGATATATGATAGCAACATAATCTTTAGCTTCTTCTGTTAAAATATCATATTTAATATAAATAGGTGTTTTAACGGAATTTACAGTAGGAGATAACGAACCATAAGCTGTAAAATTATAACCATTACCTGATATATAATCATTTTCTCTAAATTTAGAACTCAATCTGTTACTAATATCATATCTTGTTTTATATTCTTCTTTACCTAGTAATGTTATATTACACTGAGGAGTAAATGTAAAACTTATATCACTCATTGTAAAGGTTGTATTAAAAGTAATATACGTTCTAATTACTTTATTAAGATCTATATCTTTAGCTCTTATAGTTTTAGTAGTAGTATCAACATCTATATTATCTTGATATGTTTCTTCACCTGCTACAACATTAGAGATAGTTAGACTAGAATTACTAAATTTAGATAAGAAATTTGTAATAAACGCGTTATTATCTCCGTCATAATATAAAACAGTATAACTAGTACTAGTTTCAGGATCACATACTAAAACTTTAGCTTCGTTTGAAATTACTAAAGCTTCTATTTGGTCGTTTGTAAAAGGAAATAAACTAATAGTTTCATCTTCACTTAACGTATAAGTTAAATATGAATGTTCATATGAAATTTTAACAGCAATAGTTGGTTTAATAATACTAAAACTATTTAAAGCTTTTATAACATCAATTCCACTTGCTTGATAAATACCATCACTATTTAATATAATTCCACTATTATTATCATTAATTGTATATTCAATATGACATAATGTTTTATTATCATAATTAATTAGTGGCAATGAATAATTAACAACTTTAGAATTAAATCTTTCTTTTAAGTTACTTAAAGCCGCATTTACCCCTATTTCAGATAATAAAATTTGATTGGATAATTTTTTATTATTGATTGTTAAATATAGTATAGGACTATATTCCGCTAATTTAGCGTAATCTTTTATGACATATAAATCATCCTTAGTTTCTAATACAGTTGAAGAAACTATAATATAGTCTAAATATTGATAATATCCATCAAATAACGGGAAAATTTCCCCAATTGAATATTCTTTTTTAGTAGGAATTTCCTCTATTCTTGAGGAGAAAACATCATATAATGATGACTTTAATAAAGATAAAGAATCCGTACTAACAGTAACTAGTTTATAAAAATTATTACTAACACTTATAGCTTTACCAGATATAGTTAGTAAACTACCTTCACTTTTTACAATACTTCCATTACCTGATAAATCACCAATATATAAATCACTTGATGCATCAGAATCAAAGCTAATTGAAACATTATTATTAAGTGTTAAAGTATGACCATTTAAATCAATACCATTATTTGTTCCACTTAATGCATTATTAATAGTAATATCACTAGTTAATACTATTTCTTTATTTGTAGTATTTACAAGTGCATCATTAAACTCTTCTTCAGTATCTACGAAAGTATAGAATTCACTATTTAAGGAAATTTCTGCATTCGCCTCTGTTTTAATTGTTACAGTG
>CAVEPF010000052.1:0-2860 GCA_963617645.1 Anaerotignum sp.
AATCAAAACTATAAGAGATTTTAAATGGCGATGTTCCTGATTTAACTATTAATATTGACGCTTTAGACAAAATGTTAGAAGATCGTTTTTCTTTTGTAAATCAAAATAATTCTAACTTAACTAGATTTGAAAACTTTAAAGATTGTCCTAATGAGATGTCAATATTGCTAAAAAACGATTCTATATTACCTTTAAGTGATGAAAGTGAAATAGTTTTAGTAGGAGCTTGTGCTATAAATGATACTTTTAGTATTAGAGATGAGGCACTTAAATATAAATTAAATACAACTACCTATGTTCATGGATATTCGTATGATGATGTGGATAATTCTTATTTAATCAAGGATACATTAAATAAAACATTGAATAAGATTGCGCTTCTTTATGTTAAAACTGACGAAAATGGTCATTTAGGAGATAAAGAAGTAGAATTAATTAAAGAACTTAATGCTAATATGAGACAAATTATATTAGTTTCAGTAGGTGTTGTTAAAGATTTTGAAATTATTAATTTATGTAATGCATGTATAAGTGTAGGTAAAATAGAAGATTTTGCTAAACCTACATTTGATGTTTTATATGGCCTTGATGCATGCGGAGCAAAAACTATAGATTCAATAATTTGTGATAATAATGTTTTACGTATTCCTTATTTTGGTCTTCAAGTTTGTCCTATAACTGTTAAAAATATCAATTTAAATCATGATTATATAGAGTTTTTTGTATTGAACGAATCTAATTATTGTTTAGAAGATACTTTCTTTTTAACTTATAAAGATAATGTTATTGGATTTGTAAAAACTAAATTAAAAAACAAAGAAGGAATAACTGTATCAATTCCTGTTAATTTAAATGAATTCTTAACATATGATTTTGAAACATTAAGTTATAAATTAGACGATAATGAATTTAATTTAACTTTAACTAACTTTACAAACTTCTCTGAAGAAGTTAAATTAACATTTGCTAGCGACGAAGAAAAAGCTGTTTCTCTTGACACAAAATTAGAAAATAAAAATCATTCGAAAGCTAAATTTATTGTTCTATCTTGCGTTTATGCATATATTTTAGTAATGCTTATAGTTCTTGTGGGAACTGGAAATACAGAAGGTAATGGATCTATATTTATTATGATTTCCATTTTTATATTAACTTTAATTTATGTAGTTTGTTTAATTAAGTTCTTAAAGAATAAGAAAAATACAAATTATAAACCTGTAAGTGTAAGCGCAGAAATTGATTTATCTAAGCTTCCTAATATAAAAAAGAATAATGATATCATTTATAAGGTTAAAGTTAGTGATAATAGTGAGGTAGAAAATAAAACTCTAACTACAGAAGATAGTAGTAAAAACGTAGTTGAAGTTACAAATACAACAAATTCTCTTAATCAAGAAAATCAAAATGAAGCTTTAAATATTATTAATCCTGATATTACAAATGAAAATTTTGATGATTTTGAAGAAAGCACAACTGTTCTTGATATGGAAAAGGAAATTGCAAACTTTGAACGTATTGAAAATGCCAAAGATATCGATCTAACTACTATTGCAAATGATTTTTCTAAGTATCTTTTATCTAAAGGATTAACTACAAATCTTAGTACTATTTCTCTTCTTTTTTCAAGTTTAGTTAGCGAAAAGTTCATTGTATTAAAATCTAATGACTTGTCTCTTGAGCAAGAGTTTATTAAATGTTTACAAGAATATTTAAATAACAAAGTTTTATCTCTAGATTTAACTAATGTTGAAACATTCTCAAAAGCGTTAGAAGATTCAAACTTTGTTGAATTTATTAATAATTCTAATCATATATTTGACAATGTTTCATGTTTATATGTTACAAATTCAAATAACCATTTAAATTCGGCTTTAAAACCATTTGTTGTACAAACAAAGAACAACACTAATGTTAATGTAACTATAAATAATGAAAAAGTTGCACTACCAAAAAATGCATTCTTCTTAATTTCTTCGAATAATTTTAATGAGTATTCTGAACTTACATTTGAAATTGATTTAGAATTAGCTAATGTAATCGAGAGCAATAGCGAATTAAAAATTATATCTTTAACTTGTTCAAGTTTACATAATTTAGTAAAAACTTATGAAAAATCTCATTATATTAGTGAAGAAGAATTCAAAAAAATTGATTCCCTTCTTGAATCATTAAGTAATTCTTCATTATCTAATAAATCAACTCTTGATTTTGAAAGTATTTATGTATTGTTATCTTTAGAAGATATAGATATGAGGGATGCTGTAGATTATTTACTAAGAGGACGTTTAATGCCTTTAATTAAGGAGTCAAAATTATATAAAAATAATAAGAACGAAGTAATTAACACTGTTTCTAAAATATTTGATGATTCTATGTATCCTAGATCTTTAAAATATTTAAATAAAGATGAGGAGGTAATAAATAATGAATAAAATATTTGATTACCTTTTCTCTTACTATGCAATTATTGTTTATATAATAATTTTATTTGTAATATTTTCGCTTGTTTTAATTCAAGTTATTAACTTAATTAATAGAAGAAATAGTGATATTGATTCTGAAGTACATAATTTTAGAAGTGGAACTGATAAAAATATTATTAATGAAATGGATAAAAAGATTAATAAGTCACTTAGTTCTATTGAGGACACTCTTAAAACAAATGAATTTGTAGGAAATAATAGTCCAATTACTGGCCCTATAATTTCTTCAACAGAAGAATCAGATACTGCTACTAAACCTGAAAACGGATCACGTTTCTATATGTTAACTCATATAGATAATCAAATGAAGAACTTTGTAGATCCTTCATATAACAATTCAATTACATTAGAAGAACTATGTAATGAATTTAGAAATT
>CAVEPF010000053.1:0-3590 GCA_963617645.1 Anaerotignum sp.
CAAAGTAGAATCCACTTTTTTTTAAGTGTCTACTTTATAGGGTCTATTTTAATTTGTAGTGAGTTTTTATTATTATATTTTTAGAATATTAAAATTCAAAATTATCTTTTATTTCATCAAATTTATCAAAAATATCATCAAACTCAAAAATTTGTAATTTTGCATGAACCTCATCAAATTCCCATTGTTTTACATTTATAAATTTAATTAGAGGTAATATTTGTGTTTTTTGATTAAAATGATACAGTACAGTGTTACTTTTTATTTTTATTTGCTCATTATAAATGTTATCAATAATTAAAATATCATCACTTATTTTATTAAGAGCATCTTGATCAGGCATTTGAGATACTTTATTTTTCATCATATATTGATAGCATTTATCTAATATTTTGTTTAATCTTAATCTTTCTAAATTTAAAAGTAAAACACCTGAATTACAATATTCATTTGAAAAGAAATATTTTCCCACTTGATCTCTTGCCATTGCATAATCATAATTTGTAATATCTATTTCAAACAATGGTTTAATATCTTTTAAACACATAATATCAGTGTCTAAATATAATAATTTATTAGGTAATGTATTTACTTTTGAAGCTAATAAACGCAAATAAGCATAAGGAGAATATTTATTACGTTCTACTCGATCACTAACAAAATTTTTTAAATATATATCTTTCATGTCTATAAGTTCTATAGTTGAATTATTATTAACTTCTTTTAATAACTTTTCTGCTTCTAGAATATTTTTTTTGCGAACAATTTCAAACTTTTTATCTAAATCTGTTAAATCAATACTTAGAATATAGACATGAAGTTCTTCTTTTGTATGTTTAATAATTGACATTAAAGATAATAAAACGCCTTTAAAATAATTATTATTTGCAGAATATAATAAATTTATCATATAAACCTCTTCAAAAAAAATAGTGCCTTAAGGGCACTACTCTTTTGTTAAATATTAGCAATTCTTACAACGTCACGAGCAATCATTACTTCTTCGTTTGTAGGTACAACGAATACTCTAATTTTTGATTCAGGAGCTGAAATTTCTTTTTCAACGCCATAAGCACCATCGTTTGCTTCCTTATTTAATACAACACCAAGTGCACCAAGTCTGTTTAAAATCTTTTCACGTAAGTGAGTTAAATTTTCACCCATACCAGCTGTGAATGCGATTGCATCACATCCACCAAGATATACATAGTAAGATGCAATATAATCAACGATTCTCTTAGCTTGAACGTTGAATGCCATAATACATCTATGGTCTCCTTCGTTCATACCTTTAGTAACGTCACGAGCATCGTTAGTTCTTCCGCCCATACCAAGTAAACCTGATTGCTTGTTTAAAATATTGATTAATTCATCAATACTCTTTCCTTCATGCTTTGCAACAACTTGTAAAGCTGTAGGATCGATATTACCAGAACGAGTACCCATTGGAATACCCTCAAGTGGAGTAAGACCCATTGATGTATCAATACACTTTCCACCCTTAACTGCAGAAATAGATGCACCATTACCTAAGTGGCAAACAATAATCTTTGTATCTTCTAATGGTTTGTTAATAAGTTCTGCTGTTCTTTGTGAAACATACTTATGGCTTGTACCATGTGCACCATATTTACGAATGCCATATTTTGTATACCATTCATATGGAGTTGCATACATATATGCTTCTTCAGCCATTGTTTGATGGAATGTTGTATCGAATACTGCAACTTCAGGAACTGAAGGAAGAGCCTTCATAAATGCACGCATACCAACAACGTGTGCTCTATTATGTAATGGAGCTAAATCAGCAAGTTCTAAAATCTTGTTAATAACTGTACCATCTGGGCCATCAATTAATGCAGAATCCTTGAAATATTCTCCACCTTGAACGACTCTATGACCAACACCAACGATTTCTTCTAATTTTTCAACGATGTGCTTTTCAACAAGAGTCTTAAGTAATAATTCAACGCCTTCAGCATGTGTAGGAAGAAGTGGATTTGTTTCCTCTTTTACCTTTTCACCATTCTTAGTATACTTAATAGTGAAAATACCTGCTTGTGGATTACCACTAGCATCCTTTGTACCAATACGCTCCATAACACCTGAAGCAATTAATGTTTCTGCTGGCATGTCAAGTAATTGGAATTTAATTGAACTTGATCCAGCGTTTACAGCCATAATTTTTGCCATATTATTTCCTCACTTTAATTTTTATTATTTATATTTTCATCAAACCACAATTCGATTCTAATTAACGCTTGATTAAATTCATTAGGGTCATCGAACGTTGGCAGTTTGATCATTAAACATTTCTTATTATCAAATTCACCTTTTTTAATAATAAGAATAGATTTCTTTTGTTGTTTAAAAAAGTCATCAGGTAATTCTATCAATGAAACAATAGAACCTACACTCGCAACACTTTTCTTAAACTCTTGATCTTTATCAAAATTAAAGAAATCATCAGGAATACATAAAACCATATACCCATTATCTTTTAAAGAATTCAAATGATGCAATATTACATTATAAGGAAAATATCCATCACTATAGGTATCATAATAATCAAAATCCGTAACAATATAATCCATATTAGAAAAATTAGAATTAAGAGTATTTTCTAAATGGATATCTAACTTTGTTTCAAGTAAATCCGCATTACTTTTTAACACATCAACAACATTTTTGTTATGTTCAATTGCATAAAGTTCCATATCTAAATCTAAATGATTTTCTAAAGTAAACAATAAATTACCAAATCCTGCAAGTGGATCTAATATTTTAACGTTGCGTTTAGAAGGTTCAAATTTAGAAATAAAGTATGCAAATAAAATGCCAATTGTATCGGGTGTAATGTTACCATTTGAATTATGAGTTTCTTGTAAACCTCTTAACATTAGTGATTGAATAGCTTTTCTAACATCTTCACTAGTCATATCAACGTCAGTCAAACGAGAATAAATTTCAACTAAATCATTTTTATCTTCTTCATCAAATTCATCTTGTAAGACTTCATTAGATAAAATATTATCTACTGTTAAATTATATAAAGTAAAATAATCTCCACCAATTCTTTCATATAAAAAATCAATAGAATCACTGATAACTTCATATAATAAAGTCATTTTTTCTGTTTTATCTTCAGCCATTTTATCACCTTTCTAATTATAGCAAATTTCAAAATCTTTGTAAATAAATCAAGAATTTTTCTCAATTTCATCTTGTTTAACAATTATCACTATAACGCTTTACTTAAAATATTTTTGCTAACTAACATTTATATATGTAATTTATACAAATAGTTTATAAAAAAAAACGGAATTTCTTCCGTTAATTTTGATTATTAAAAATAAATATTTTAACTATAAATATAATCTATTTATTTATATATTCAATTTTAGAACTATGTTTTAAAGACGCAGAATCATATGATATACCAAGAAGTAACACATCACCTTTGTATGATCCTAGCGTATTAACATATTCTTTTTCTTTGATTTGATTAATCGCATCATCAGGTGTACTATCAACTTTAAGTTCTATTATCATAGGGATATGATTATTATCTTTAGGAATAAATACAATAT
>CAVEPF010000054.1:0-506 GCA_963617645.1 Anaerotignum sp.
CAATTACTCTTTTACCAAGATTTAAAGCCATCCTTCTAATTTGTCTATTCATTCCTTCTTCAAGAATTATTAAAAATGTATGATTATCAATGAGTTTAGTAATACATTTTTTAGTATATTTCCCGTTTATTAATGTAGGTTCACTAAGTTTTGTTACAAAGTCTAAATCTATTTCTTCTTTAGTAACACATATGTATTTTTTTGCTACATGATTTTCTTTATTTAAAACTAGATTTGGAAAACTATTATCATTAGTTAAAATAATTAAACCATGACTATCTTTATCAAGTCTACCTACGGTGTATATTCTTTTATCAATATTAATAAAATTTAAAATTGAATTAGGATTGTTTTTATCATTTGTACATTCTGCGCCACGAGGCTTATTGTATGCTAAATATATAAAATCTTCATCAGAAGGACCAGTAAAATAAGTTATTTTATCAATACGCAAATTATCTAAAGTATTATCATCATTAGCATATATGTCATCTTTTGCTACAGAA
>CAVEPF010000054.1:539-17259 GCA_963617645.1 Anaerotignum sp.
TAGTTAAATTTAATTCATTTTTTAAATATAAATATAATCTCATTATCTTAAAAAGCTTTCAATATTAGAAACAAGTAAATCAATATTTGTACTTGATAACATCAAATGTGACAAATCTTTATAAACAATAACTTTGCCGTTTTTTATATATTGATTTAAAAATAAAACTGATTTATATGGAACTAATTGGTCAAGTTCACCCCAACAAATTAAAGTTTTTGAGTTTATTTGATTTAAATTTTTATTAACAAAAGAAATAAGTTTAGCAAATACTTTTAAGGTATGAAATGTATAATGAGGGAACAGATCAAATATAGCCATTTTTAAACTGCGTTTATTATTATCTTTTAGACTAGTAATTTTAGTTAAATATGAGTTTGCTCGAGGATCGTTTTTCTTTTTTAAAATTTTATAACGTTTTTTAAGTGCTCTTTGACTTATTTTGTATTTATGAAAAAAGCCTAGTCTTAAATACTTATTAGCAGGACTAAGTAAGACTAATCGTCTTATATTTCTTACACTTGCTAAATAACTTGCAAGAGCTCCACCTAATGAGAAACCTATTAAATCAATAGTTTCATATTTTAATACTGTATTGTCATAAGCATTTAAAATCTCGTTTAAAGTAGCCTCAAAAGTAAATTTTTTATAGGATTCGTCGTCTTTATGTCCTGGCAAAAACACTTTGCATACATAGTCATAGTTTTCATTTAAAAATTTATATAAAGGATTAAAATCTTTAGGGCTTGTAATAAAGCCGTGTATTAAAATAACAGCTTTCATTAATTTTCATCCTTAGTTGTTAATTTCTTAAATCCATTACCTAAAACTTCATTAGTTTCACTAACAATCATAAATGCATTATTATCTAACTCTTCAATCATTTCTTTTAAATTGGTTAATTGATTTTTCTTTACAACAGTTAATAACACTTCTCTTTGTTTATCAGTGTACATTCCTTTTCCTTCAATTAGTGTTACACCACGAGGAGAATGATTTACTAAATAGTGACCAATTTCTTCACCTTTATCTGTGATAATATAACATAATTTAGAGTTAGCAAAACCAACAAGAATTAAATCTGAAACTTTAGTTACAATAAAAATAACTACAAGCGCATAAAATAAATTTGAAACATCTTTAAATGTAAAGAATCCTAGTAAAACAATAATAGCATCACATATACCATTAAATACAGGAATAGAAGCTTTTTTGTGAGTCCAATCATGAATAAATCTACCTACTAGTTCTGTTCCACCACTTGAACAACGATATTTACAATATAATCCAATCGCAACACCTTGTAAAATAGCGCCAAATACAGCATTTGGTAATAATCCTAATCCAATAGAAGATAAATCAATAGATAAATTATTTAATTCAATTATTTTATCTAAGCCGTAAATAAAAGAGTACAATACAATAATTGTTATTAAGCAATTAATTGTAAATTTTTTACCTTGATTAAAAAAAGAAACTATTATGATTGGTAAATTTAGTATATAACCCCATATACCAACAGGAATAGCAGTTATAAAATGGTTAACCACCATAGCTAAACCAGTCATAGCACCAGCTACAATGTTATTTGGTTCAATAAAGAAACAAAATCCAAACGCATAAATAGCATTGGCTAATATCATCATCAAATATCTTATAATTTCTCTTTTAACAGAAGGTTTCATAAAATCATCTCACAGTACTAATGTATTTTACTTTATTTTTTCACAAAATAAAAGAAAAATAAAATAAATGAATTGTAAAATATCTTAAATTGTAACTTTTTTGTATAAAATTCAATTCGGTATTTAAACTTATAACCTTTAATTCAATCGGAATAATTCAAAAACAATAAAAATAAATTAAAAAAGGATTAATATTTTTTTATAAATATCAATCCTATATAAAAGTAATATATTTTTTTCTTAACTAAAATACTTTAAATCCTTCAACTAAAGCTAGCTTAGGTCCTTTATAGCGTGAAGTTGTCGTACTTTCTTTTGATAATTTAATTAAATTAAGTATTTCGCTTAGTTTTCCGGAAATCGAAATACCTGTAATAGGATGGCTCTCTTTTCCATCAAAATAATAGGCAAGTCTCACTTCTCCGCCTATGTAATCAGAGTGTAAATCAATTTGAAGACCTGAAAAAGAAGCGCATTCAAGATGTGGAACTTTTCTTAAATCTTTTTCTTTATATGATCCTTCTTTAAGTGATACTATAGGAAGATTTCCTGTAGGTTTCTTATTTAAATACTCGCCGTATTTATTAGACCCGAAAGATCCTTTAAACACACCATCTTTAAGAATTAATTTGTGAGTTAAAGTAACACCATCTTGATCAAAATATGCACTACGTGAACAGTTTTTTAAACTACCATATAAACTAGCACTAAATTTATCATAAGAATCACTAGTTTGAACTTTATCACCTTTTTTATACATATTAGCATGCATAAATATATTAGAGTAATTTTGATCATTAATTAAACTTGATACAATATGCTCTATTTCGCTTGATCTAAATAACACAGGAACATTAATTTCATAATTTGGCTTTGTAGCTATAGCTCTAAGTCTTACGTCTTCAAGTTTTTCTTTAATTTTGTTTTTAAGGTCTTTTTTATTAAAAGTAGAAATTCTAGTTTGGAAATATAGTTCTACAGAATCATCTACAGTATCGAACGTAGGTATAGTTTCAATTAATGCACTATATTTAACATATGATTTGTCAATATTTTGACTATTTACAAGATGGGTAGTTGTTTTATAAACAAATACTTCTGTAGCATTTAATTTAGCTTTTGTTTCTTTTTCTGCCTCATCAAGAGTTTCATAAATTAAACTAGCTACTTCAATTAAAGAATGATCCTTAAAATTTGTAACATTTTCAAAAGAAGCTTTTTCATCTTTAGGTAAACTAAATTTTTTATTATCTAATAATTTAGCAGTATTAATCGCATTTACGATTTTTTCTCTTATAGTAACATCATCATCTGTTTCATATAAAGAAAATCCAGCTTCTCCTCTATAGGAATCATGATCTACATAAACAGTTACTTGTATATCAGATGTATTTGTTTTTCTTACAGTTTCTAGACTTTCATGTACAAAAAATACTTGATCACTTTCTTCATTTACAAAAATAACTCTATAATCAGAAATTTCATTAAATTCTTTAAGTAAATTAATAATTTTTTCCATTAGCTTAATTTCACCTTAGCTTTCAAATGAGGTCCACCATCAGACACTCTAACCCATTCCTTATAACCTTTTCCACAAGAACCTGCACCTATTACTCTAAATTCATCTGAAACCATTGAAATAGACTTTAATAAATCAGGTACAAATCCTGACATTACAACAGGAGAAACATAATTATCAGTAAGTTTACCATCTACAATCTCAATACCATATTCACAAACACATTGTATAGCCCAGTTTTTAGGGTCTTCCATACCATTATTTGTTTGACATAATAAATAGCCGTGTTTTACAGATTTAATCATGTCACTAAATTTATCATTACCTTTTTCAAAGAATGTATTAGTCATACGTGTGTAAGCTTTTTTCTTATATGATTCTCTTCTACCGTTTCCTGTAGGAACAGTGCCTAGTTGTCTTGAACTAGTTAAGTCAGAAATACCATTAACTAAAATTCCGTCTTTTATAATTTGTGTATCACCGGCTAAAACACCATCATCATCAAAGAAATATGATGCAGTACTAAAAGCAGAATTTGCTCCGTCTTTCATGTTTACAATAGGACTTGCAACATAAGAACCTACCATTTTTTTAGCAAGAGCTCTATCTTTTACAAATTGGTCCATTTCAACACCATGTCCGAAGGCTTCATGAGCAATAAGACCTGAAATTGATGGATCTGTAATAACATCGTAAACGCCTGGTTCTACTTTGTTTGCATAACATAAACGTGATCCAACATGTAATAAGGAATCAACTTTTGTAGGTAAAGAGCTGAATACTTCAGAGATTTTATTTGAGTAAGCTACTTCTCTAGGTTGACTCATACGATTATTTTCTTGATATATAGCAACTAATCCACCATAAACCCAAGTATAATTTTGCGTTAATTCTTTAGATTTTGAAATATAAAGTTTAGAAATATCTTGTGTTGTAATAGAAACTACAGCATTTCTTACGTGTTCATCTTTTGCAAGTACTTCTTTAGTTAAATTTTTAACAAATTTTAATAAGTCTTCATTTGTATATTGATCAAAATCAGACGCGCGTTCAAAATCTTTAACTAAAGATTCTTCTTCTACAGGAAGAGAAGAAATTTCTTTACTTGATAATTTTTGATCTAATTTTGTAAGTGTATAAATATTTTGTGCAATACTATCAACACCACTTAGAAAATTATCAAATGAGTATTCAAAAAAAGCCCCACCATTTGATAGTTTAACAACAAATCCTTGTTGTTTGTCAAAATCATTATCACTAATACTAGCTACTTCTTTATTAGCTGAAACTACAACTCCTTTAACCGACGTACCTAAAATAGATACAAATTTATATTTATCGCTTAAAGTTTCGATAAGTTTTTTACAATTGTCTTTATTTTCTAATAAAAATTTAGAAAATCCCATTTTCATCACTTCTTTCTTAATTATATTGATTATACACTATTAATAATTCTATTAAAATTAAAATGCAAATAAAAAATTCAGTAAAATTAATTTACTGAATCTTTTTTAAAAACTACTTAGGTTGTTTTCCGATATAAGCTAAGATACCACCATCAACATAAAGGATGTGACCATTTACGAAGTTAGATGCATCACTAGCTAAGAATACTGCAGGACCTTGAAGATCTTCTGGAGTACCCCAACGAGCAGCTGGAGTCTTTGCGATAATGAATTGGTCAAATGGATGACGTGATCCATCTGGTTGAATTTCTCTTAGTGGAGCAGTTTGTGGAGTTGCAATGTATCCTGGTCCGATACCATTACATTGAATATTGTATTCACCATATTCTGAACAAATATTCTTTGTTAACATCTTTAATCCACCCTTAGCAGCTGCATAAGCAGAAACTGTTTCTCTACCAAGTTCAGACATCATTGAACAAATGTTAATAATCTTACCATGACCTTTTTTAATCATTGAAGGAATTACAGCTTTAGCCATAATAAATGGTCCGTTTAAGTCAATATCAATAACCTTACGGAAATCAGCTGCTGACATTTCAGTCATAGGAATACGCTTAATGATACCTGCGTTATTAACAAGAATATCAATAACTCCTACTTCTTTTTCAACTTTAGCAACAAGTTCATTAACTTGATCTTCGTTTGTAACATCACAAACATAACCATGAGCATCAACACCAATTTCTTTATAAGCTGCGACACCCTTGTCTACTAATTCTTGGTTAATATCATTGAATACGATTGTAGCACCACTCTTAGCATAAGCACTAGCAATAGCAAATCCAATACCGTAAGAAGCACCTGTAACTAAAGCAATCTTACCGTTTAATGAAAAATCATTTTGTGAAAACATAAAATATTTCCTCCTAGTTTCCAATAATTATTATAACATAATTTATGTATTTAAAGATTATTTTTATTATTTTTTAATTAATTTTCATATATTTTTCAAAAATAAAAGTCTTGCGAGGCAAGACTTCTATTTATTATTCAAGTTCAAAAGCACCAGTATATAATTGATAGTATTTACCCTTTTGAGCAATAAGTTCATCATGGCTGCCACGTTCAATTATTCTACCATGTTCAAGAACCATAATAGCTTTTGAATTTCTTACTGTAGATAATCTGTGAGCAATTACAAATACTGTTCTACCATCCATTAATTTATCCATAGCACTTGTAACAAGAGCTTCAGTACGTGTATCAATACTTGAAGTAGCTTCATCAAGAATTAATACAGGAGGGTTAGTAATAGCAGCACGAGCTATTGCAATTAATTGACGTTGACCTTGAGAAAGTTCAGAACCATTTTCAGTTAACATAGTATCATAACCATCAGGTAAATGTTTAACAAATTGATCTACGTTAGCTAATTTAGCTGCTGCATATACTTCTTCGTCAGTAGCATCTAATTTACCATATCTAATATTTTCTTTAATAGTACCAGTGAATAAGTTAGTATCTTGTAAAACCATACCTAAGGCTTTTCTTAAATCTGATTTCTTAATCTTATTAATATTAATACCATCAAATCTAATCTTACCATCTTGAATATCATAGAATCTATTAATTAAGTTAGTAATAGTTGTTTTACCAGCACCAGTAGAACCTACAAACGCAATCTTTTGACCTGGTTTAGCAAATAAAGATACATCATGTAATACAATCTTATCTGAGTAGTATCCAAAGTCTACATCAAAGAATCTTACGTCTCCTTCAAGTTTAGTGTAAGTTGTAGTACCATCGTGATGAGGATGTTTCCAAGCCCATACGCCTGTTCTTTCATTACTTTCAGTAATATTGTTATTTTCATCAATATTAGCATTAACAAGAGTTACATAACCTTCATCTTCTTCACTCTTTTCATCCATTAATTCAAATATACGTTCAGCACCAGCTAAACCTAAGATGATTAAGTTGAATTGGTTAGAAGCTTGAGAAATTTGGTTACAGAACATTCTGTTATATGAAATATAAGCTACAAGAGCTGCAACAGTGAATCCTAATACATTGTTTAATGCAAGTAGTGAACCAACCATGATTGTAACACCATATGAAATATAACCAAGGTTATTCATAATAGGCATTAAGATATTTGCAAATATATTAGCTTTTGTTGAACTATAACAAAGATCATCATTAATCTTATCAAAGCCTTCAATAGCTTCTTCTTCATGGTTAAATACTTTAACTACTTTAACACCACTTAACATTTCTTCTACATAACCATTAAGGTTACCTACATCAATTTGTTGTTTTACGAAACCTTTTCCTGATAAACCGCCTAAATGTTTAGTTGCGCCTACCATTACAGCAATCATTAAAATAACAACTAATGCAAGAATAACGTTTGAAACAAGCATATAAATTAATAAGAAGAACATCATTAAGAATGCTTGAATTAAGCTTGGTAATGATTGAGTTATTAATTGACGTAATGTATCAGTATCATTTGTATAACGGCTCATAATTTCGCCGTGAGGGTGTCTATCAAAGTATACAATAGGTAGTGTTTGCATGTGTTCAAACATTTGGTCTCTTACTTTCTTTAAAGTACCTTGACCAACAACAACCATTAATCTAGCGTTTACATAAGCTGCAATAACACCAAGAACATAAATGATAATAAGTGGTAATAATTTCTTAAATATAAATAATTGTAAATTATCATTTGGATTGTAATCAGCAAAGAAAGACAATGTTTTAGTTCCGTCAGCATTAATTACAGTAGTAACAACTTTACTAGGGAAAGAGGAACCATAAACAGATGCAAATGAAGTAATAGCCATACAAATAAATACGATGACTAAATGTAACCAATAATTCTTAAATATAAATTTTAATAGGCGACCAAATATTTTCATTGGGTGCTTAGCACCTTTACCGCCACGTTGTTGTCTTACATTAGGCATTATTATCACCTACCCCTTTTACTTGAGTTTCATAAATTTCTTTATAAATTTCATTGTTAACTACAAGTTCATCATGTGTTCCGTATCCATTAATCTTACCATCATCAAGAACAATGATATGATCACAGTCTTGAACAGATGAAATACGTTGAGCAATAATAATCTTTGTAGTTGCAGGTATTTCTTCTCTAAATGCTTTTCTAATAAGAGCATCAGTTTTAGTATCAACAGCACTTGTAGAGTCATCAAGAATTAAAATCTTAGGTTTCTTAACAAGAGCACGAGCAATACATAATCTTTGTCTTTGACCACCTGATACGTTTGTACCACCTTGGTCAATGTGAGTTTCATATTTGTCAGGGAATGTTTGTACGAATTCATCAGCTTGAGCAAGTTTAGCTGCATGTATTAATTCTTCGTCAGTCGCATTCTTATTTCCCCAACGTAAGTTATCTAAGATGGTACCAGTAAATAATACGTTCTTTTGTAATACTACTGCTACTTCATCTCTTAATTTTCGAACATCATAATCTTTTACGTTAACTCCACCAACTAAAAGTTCACCACTTGTAACATCGTATAGACGAGGAATAAGGTTAACGAATGTTGATTTAGCACTACCAGTACCACCGATAATACCTACTGTTTCTCCACTTGCAATAGAAATATTTACATTTTCAAGATTTAACTTATTTAAATCGTGTGCATATGAGAAATTAACATTGTTAAATACAATTGAACCATCTTTTACTTCGTTAATTGGATGATCATTATTTTGAATTGCAGGATCTTCGTTTAATACTTCTCTAATACGGAATGCTGATTCGCTTGCCATAGATAACATAACTACGATAAACGAAATCATCATTAGCGAACCTAGAATTTGCATTACGAATGCAACTAAAGCAGTGATATCACCTGCAGACATAGTTCCATTATAGAATAATCTGCCACCAATAAAACAAATTAAAACGATACAAGCATGAGTTGAAAATTGCATTAATGGATTATTAAATGCTAATGCAGATTCAGCACGGCTTGAATAGTAGTAAACTGCTTCACTTGAATTATGGAACTTCTTGTTTTCAAACTCTTCATTAACAAATGATTTTACAGTTCTTTGAGATTGTGCATTCTCTTCAACAACAGTATTTAATTGGTCGTACTTCTTAAACATAACCTTAAAATGCTTATTAGCACAGAACATCATAATGCCTAGACCTATAACAAGTAATGGAATTACAATTAAGAATGTATAAGAAATTTCTTTATTAATTAAGAAAGCCATTAAGAATGAGAATAAGAACATTGTAGGCGCACGGAATGTAATTCTTATAATCATCATAAATGCGTTTTGTACGTTATTTACATCAGTTGTAGTACGTGTGATAAGTGAGGCTGTAGAGAATTTATCAATGTTTTCAAACGAGAATGTTTGAACTTTATGATATAATTGCTCACGACCATTTTTAGCAAAACCACAACTTGCTTTTGATGCGAAATATCCAGCTAATACACCAGCGGCTAATGCTAAAATTGATGTTAAAATCATAAGTATTGAAGCTATAGTTGCTGCATGCGAAGCACTCTTTGCTTGAAGTGCTGTATTTGCTTCATAATTAGCTAAAAATTTAAATAAATAAATCTTTGCAGTACCTGCTTGATTATAAATAGGTGAATCAGCAGGGTTAATAAAGTTAACTATATCCGACATCATTAAAGGAATTAATATTTCTAGGAAGGATTCAATACAAACTGTAATAGGAGCTAGTATTGTTTCTTTCCAATAGCCTTTAACGAAGTTAACAAGATGAGCTTCTTTTTTCAACTTCATTTTACTTTTTTTGAAGTTTTTCTTCTTTTCTTTTTCGGCTTTTAGAATAACTTTTTGTTCTTCTTTTAAGTGCGTATATTTACCCATAAATACCTCCTAATTTTTCTTAATATTAGTTATTAATTTATCTAATATATCATTTAATATTTTTGCTTCCTCAAAAGATAATGCATCTCGCGTTGAAGATTCATTATCTTTAAATGATTTTCTTAACAATTGAACTTTTTCTTCGCCTAGCTTAGTTAGTTTAAGTTCTTTTAACCTTAAATCATCTTTGTTTATAAGTCTAACAACACAACCATTTTTTTCTAAGTTGTTTATAAGCGAATTTAAACTAGATTTTCGTAAGTTGAATATACTCTCTAAATCTTTCATATAAACAGGTTTTTCTTTGTTTTCACTTAAGAATAAAATAAGTCTACCCTGTTCAGCAGTAAGACCATATTTTAATGTGTCTTGATCTATTTTTCTTTTATGTAATCTACTTAAATAAGCGATTTTATACGTTAAATCTTCACTATCTAAAGACATAAGTTCACCTCAATTGTTCGAAGCCTAACTATTTTAACATCAACTAAAAAACAATTCAAGAATTTAACACACAAAGATTAAAAGAAAACGTTTACATTTTATTGAATGTTTTTTATATAAAAAATAGCATAAAAACACGATTAAAAATTAATTTAATCGTGTCTATTATTTATTATTTATGAGGATTTATTTCATATGATCTATCATAAAACGAAGTATGTAACAATTCATGTTTTATTAAATCATTATTTAAGTAGTTCTCATAAACTTGTTTAACTTCTCTATTATTATGAGATAATCTAACACTTTTTAATGTTTCGTGGGAAAATAAATTATTTTTTCTATTATTTTGTGCTTCTTCAAGTAGTGGTTTCTTTAATATTTTAATTTGTCCACCACCGTTTGCACATCCTCCAGGACATGCCATTACCTCAATAAAATCATAGTGTAAATTCTCACTTAAAATTTGATCAATAAAGTTTTTAGCATTAGCCATACCACTAACTCTAGCAACGGCTAATTCTTTTTCACCTATTCTAATAGTTGCAGTTTTTACGTTTTCATTTCCTCTAAGTGCTTCGTATTTTAAAAATTCAGAATCTAAAACGTCCCTACCTGTAATATAATAATGTGCTGTTCTAAGTGCCGCTTCAAGAACACCACCACTGCTACCAAATATAAGGCCAGCTCCACTTCCGTTACCAATAAGAGAATCACATGATTTATCTTCTAAATTAACAAAATCAATATTTTTTTGTTTAATCATATTTGCTAATTCTTTAGTTGTAATCGAAGTGTCACAATCAGGATTTTTATCTTGATTAATGTGCTTTGCAGCATTTAACTCTTCACGTTTACACTCAGATTTTTTAGCTGTACAAGGTGTAACTGATACTACGTATATATTATGCGGATCAATATTTAATTGTTTTGCAAAATAAGTCTTTACAAGTGTAGCTTGTATGGCAATAGGACTTTTTACACTAGATAAATTGTTAATTAGATTTGGATAATTTATTTCACAAAAATTAACCCAACCAGGACAACAAGAAGTAAACATAGGTAATTTAGTATTAGAGTTAATTCTATCTACTAATTCTCGAGCTTCCTCGACTATAGTCATATCAGCACCAAATGTTACATCTAAAACATAATCAGCACCTAATTCTTTTAAAGCACTGACCATTTTTCCTTCAACATAAGCGTTATTTAAACCAAAAGCCTCACCTAAAGATACACGTACAGCAGGTGCAGTTAAAAATACTGTTACTTTACTTGGATCATTTATAGCATTAAATACAAGACTTGTATTATCTACTTCATTAAGCGCATTAAACGGACATGCTAAAACACATTGTCCACAATTAATACACACTGCATGATCGCCATTTTTTTCTAAATCATATAATGGATATACCCCTGCAATATTAGTACAAGCTTTAATACAAAGTTTACATTTTTTACACTTTGAATCATCACAACATATACTAAAATTGTTATCTTCGATAGGTACTCTATGTTCTAATCCCTCAAATTTTGACATAACTTACATCAATGACAACACATCGTCATCATTCATTCCTTCAACAAAATTTATCTTTTTTAAATGTAGTATAACTTCTTCTTTACCTGTAACATTACTAAATTCATGAGTTAATGTAACAACAACTTTAGCATATGTTCCAGGTGTAAAATCAATATTAATATCGTTTGTTGTTTCAAATCCTAAAAAGCGAACATCATTTGCACAACAAGTCATAACTTTTCTTCCAGGAATAAAGATGCTCTTGTCATCAACTCCCTCGATTTCTTCAAGACGAGCTATAAAAGAAATTTCTTTATTAAAATATCTTTCATAATTATCAAATGCATCCATATAAAAAGTAGGATACTCACTATCATTTAAATCTAGTTTGTCACTACTTAAATCATATGGTAAATCTTCAACTAAAGTATCAGACATAGAACCATCATTCTTTTCAAATGCAATTTGTGCATTAGGGTTAAATGCTCTTACCATTCTTCTAAAAGTAGCTAATTCTTTAATATCATCAGTTCTGTTAAATATTATCAAATCTGCATATTTAACCATGTCTGAAAATATTTGTTTCATATTATTAAAATAAATATTGAATGTAGTCGCATCAATTAAAGTAATTGTTTGACCTAGAACGTATCCACGTGGTAAATCTAGCAATTCAAACTTAAAAAATGAATTAAATTCAATAACAACTCTAGCTGGTTCATAAGTCTTATCCAATTTTGTAAACCAAGCTTTAGTCATTATATCTTGAGATTCAACAGTTACTAAATCTACATTATATTTATTTAAGAATTCATCTTCATATTCTACTTCGCCTTCTTCGCAAGTAACAATTAAAGTTCTTCCGGCTTGGCTCGCAAAATTTGATGATATAACATCTTTAATTAAAGTTGTTTTACCACTTTCTAAAAATCCGTTTATTAAAAATACTGGAATTTCAATCATAATTTCCTCTAGTTATTTAAGAATAAATTTTTAATGTCTTCTTCTTTTAAATTTGAACCTATTACACAAATCTTACCTGTAGGAATTGCACTTGTTTCACGAATTTCAAATTCACCTGGCACTAAATCAAATTCATACCAAGTTTCATTAGATTTAACGATACCTTTTGATCTTAAAACGATACCAAATCTATTTGAATTAGCAAGTGTATCTAGTACTTCGTTTAATTTTTCCTTTTCAAATGTTTTAACAGTTTCAAATCCGTATGAAGTGAATACATCATCTGCATCTAAATCGCCTTCATGGTGACATGAACAGTTAGGATCAGAGCAATGATGGTGATGATGATGTTCTTCATGGTCATGTTCATGTTCATGATCGTGTTCTTCATGCTCATCATGATCATCTTCATCATGATCATGGTGATGGTGGTGGTGATGACTTACTTTATTTTTTACTTCTTCTAAAAGTTTCTTTTCAAATTCATCATTCTTTGCTTCATATGATTCTATTAACTTATCATCACTTAAATCATTAATTGAAGTTGTAACTATTAAAGCTTCTGAATTTAAATCTCTAATAATATTTAAAGCATCTTCGACTTTCTTCTCACTTGCTATATCAGTACGTGATAAGATAATAGTCTTAGCATGCTTAATTTGATCAATATAAAATTCACCAAAGTTTTTAAGATACATCTTAGCTTTAGTAACATCGCACATACATACAAGTGCATTAATCTTTGAGTCACTAATGTTAGAATCAGTAACAGCCTTTACAATATCAGATAATTTACCAACACCACTTGGTTCAATAATAATACGATCAGGATTATATTTTGCAACTAACTCTTTTAATGCTTTCTCAAAATCACCTTGAAGTGAACAACAAATGCAGCCTTGATTTAATTCAGTAATATCAATTTTAGTATCTTTTAAGAAACTACCATCGATACCAATCTCACCATATTCGTTTTCAATTAAAACAACCTTCTCATCTTTTAGTTTTGTATTTAAAAGTCTCTTTATAAGTGTAGTTTTACCAGCACCTAAAAAACCAGAAATAATATCAATTTTTATCATTTTTAATTCCTTCTTTCATCAAATAATTATATATCTATTTTTTTATTATTGCAAATCATTTGCGACAAAGATACAATCTTTAAGTTTATTAATTTTAGAATAATTTCTACTTAATATTTTGTAATTACATTTAATATCTTTTTGATTAGAAAAACCTATTTTATTTAGTGTGTTAACTCCATCACTTACAAAACATTGTGTTTTCTTATATAGTAAAGAATTTTTATATAATGTTAGGTAATTATTGTTTTTTTCTATAACAAATTTATCATATTCACACTTTTTTTCAATAACAAATCTTTTTACAGTACTAGGCAAATATATATAATCAATATAGGAAAAATTGATTGTTACACTATCAATTTCTTTTTCGTTAACTCTATTAGGAACAATTGCAAATAAATGTTCATTTGTATTGAAATATGGTTTTGAATATCTAATATCGAATAGTCCCTTAAAGTAAACAAATTGATGATAACTTGCATTCGTAAAATATCTAAGTGCATCTCTTCTAATTGAATAATTATTAGCAATTCCTTTTAATTCATCAAATGATTTTTCTTTAAAAATACATATTACATTATTAAATTTATCAAAAATAATACCATTGTTTACTGAAAAATTCTTTGATTTAGAAATAACTTTACTACATTTTAAGTCTAGAAAAACAATTGTATTTACATTTTCTCCTATTATAAATTCTTCGCAAATAATTTGTTTTTTTATGTTAATAGTTTCAATTTTTTTATCTAAAACTATATTCGATATACAAATCTTATTATCATTTGGAACATCTATTGCAATAGCAATATCATCTTTAATATAAGTATAACCATTCATCACTATAGTATTCTTATTTATTTTATTTTGATATATTTTAGAACTTGGATTATTAAGTATTTCATCTAAATATAAAACTATATCAACAATTATTAATATTATTAAAAGAATATAATAAACAACATTAAAGTTCATATTTTCACATCCGTAAATATTTTAAACTAAACTAAAAAAATTTTAAAGTCTATATATAATATTCACAATTATTACAAAAGTTTATTAGTTATTATTAGAAATTAATATCTCTTACTTTTTATTTATGTTATAATTTAAAAGGTGATTATTAATGAAAAAGAAAATTGAATATATAATTCCTGGTATATTACTTATTTTTGGTATTTTAAGTATTATTATACGTGGAATTACTAAAGGTCTAGATGGTTTGACATTTCAATTTATTTGGGCAAATCTTATAGGCGCATTACTTATTCTATACCCTATATGTGGAAAGTTATTAAAAATAGACTTACCTGTATCTCTTGAAATCATGCTAGCAATTCATATCATGATTGGTGTAAATTTAGGTACTGGTTATAGAGTTTATGACTACATTGAGTGGTGGGACGTTCTAGCACATGGTTATTTTGGAGTTGAAGCTGTTTTTATTGCATACTTTATAATTATACATACAAATGGATACAGTTTAAATTTAGCTGGTAAAATTACATTTATGTATTCTTTTGCAATAGGTTGTGGTGGTTTTTGGGAAATTATTGAATACATAACAGATAAAATTTCCGGAGACGATTCTCAACACGTGTTTGATATGGCGAATGGTTTAAGCCCGGTAGCAGATACAATGGAAGATATAATGATAACATTTGTAGGCGCTACTATTATTATATTTATATATATAATAGATTATTTTAATAAAAAGAAAATCATTAATTTTATAGATAATGATTTTGGATATAATAAAAATGATTCACAAGAATAAGTTGTGAATCGTTTTTTTATATATTAATCAAATTGTGATAGCCCGCTAGCAACTATATATATAACATGTAAATAATTAAGAGAACTTAATAGAAGATTTGTAAAAACAACAGCAAACTGAGAAAAATCTTTTATTTTTATAGCTTTAATAATAAGAGTTACTATGTAATATATAATTAAAAATGGACAAATGAAAAAAGCTAACATTGTTTGATATACAACATAAACAGGATCTAAAATTAATGATAGCAAGAAAAATAGTACATTATAAACAATAAAAAATAAATTAGCAAAAGTATTTACTACTTTGAAGTAATTAATTTTAATTTCTTGTGTATCATCAAGAGAATCATATTTAAAATAATTTGTAAAATCCATACTTCCCTCCTAAAATTATAAACTAATAACCATATTTCCGCCTGGAATAGTAGCATTAACATAATCTACACTAGGTAAAGAAATTGGTGTTGTCATATTAGTATAAGCTAAGAAATCATCAGTTTTATAAATATACTTACTTTGTTTAGTTTGTGGATAATAAATAACTTGAGATAAATATTTATAGTTTCTCAAAATATAAACTAACTTACCATCGTAAACCATTTTATACGCGATTGCAGCGCATGATGTATCACTTAAATTTTCATGTTCTAAGCAATAATTATAAGCAGTATCATCATTAGTTAAATCCATTTTTTTCTCTAGAGCAGGATTAGAATCATATTCTTCATGAGCATATGCCTCTAACTTAGCAAATTCAGGTGAGGTATGATAATACATTAACATTACCCAATATGCATGTTTGTATGCATTTTTTATATCGCTATCACCATTATATGACGGAAACAATTCATCTGCAGATTCTTCAGCCTTTTCAGAGCAATTCCAACCTTTTACACATTGAGCAGGATGTTTGGCAAGTAATTGAATCTCTTGTGTCGTTAGTTGTGCTCCAAAAATAGTTCTTCATTCATCAACTAAATTTGTACGGTTATATCCTCTTTCAAAAATAAAATCAATTGCCTCTTGGGATGTATTAAAACTTATGTTTTCTAAATCATAAGAATAAATAACTACTTCATCAGCGCTAAACTTAAAATGATCAGATGTTTCAAAATATGTAGTATCATCTGCATATGATTTTGATTTAAAGCCAATAATAAATAATGAGACAAAAATACAAGTAAAAATAAATATAATTTTTTTTATAAATTATCCTCCTTTTAATTATTATTATACTTTTTAATTTTATTGTCAATACAAATTATTATTCTATTTTTATACAATTTTCGAAATTTAATTTTGTACATTTTTCAACCACATTAAAATATTAAATGCTATTATAATAAATTTTATATTTTAAAAAATAAAAAAAAAGTTGTACTTTCGTACAACTCTAAAAGATTGCTTGGCAACTACCTACT
>CAVEPF010000055.1:0-4905 GCA_963617645.1 Anaerotignum sp.
AGATTGATAATGGTAATTCTGTTAAATTCAAAAATAAGTACTATCAACCTTATAACGAAGGTAATATTGTATGTTATGTTCCCAAAACAGAGTGTTTGGTTATAGAAGCTTTTAATAAAGATATGTTTATTTCTATTGAAGATAAGATTTATGAATTAAGAGAATTAGAAAGAAATAAAACTTCTTCAGAAGATTTTGACAAAGAAATAAAAAAACGGCTTACCTACCGCATAAACAGAAGTAAGTCATTCAGTTTTTCTTTAACCTAATAATTCGAGATTTTCAGGAATTTAACTTTTCATTCAACGAAATTTTTAGGGTTTTTACGTCAAACTAAAGATAATTTTTTATTAGTGTTTTTAAGCATTTTTTATCCTTAAAAATTTTATTATTTCTAGCAAACTATTATTTTGTTCTTCTTACACATACAATATCATTCAATTTTTCATATTCTTCTATTGTGGTTTCTTTATTTAAAACTCTTTGTTTAACATGCTCAAGGATTGTCATATTATTTTTCTTTAGAATTTCATTTAATCCTTCGCTTGTGTATTCTTCACTCATGATGAAATTTCTTATTTCATCATCTAAAACCATCATCTCAAATACTCCAATACGTCCAAGGTATCCACTATTATTACAATAAGGACATCCCTTAGCCTCTACTATTTCATATGTTTTTTTAACATTAAGTATTCTTTTCTCTGGTGTTGTAATAAATCTTACCTCAGCACATTTAGGACATACTTTTCTTACTAAACGTTGTGAAATTGCGCCTAGAAGTGAATCCGCAACTAGGTATTTAGGAATACCCATATTGATAAGACGTGTAACAACACTAGCCGCATCATTCGTATGGATTGATGATAATACTAAATGTCCGGTGATTGCGGCACGGGTTGCGATTTGAGCTGTTTCTTCATCACGAATTTCACCAATCATTATTATGTTAGGATCTTGACGAAGAATTGACCTTAAAGCACTTGCGAATGTTAATTCTGCTTTTGCGTTTACTTGTACTTGCGCAATACCTGAAATTTCATTTTCAACCGGATCTTCTACTGTTATAATGTTTGTCTTTTCTCTATTTAAATATCTTAAGAAAGTGTATAGTGTTGTAGATTTTCCACTACCTGTAGGCCCTGTAAGTAAGATTATACCATGTGGTCTATTAATCATATCATATACTATTTTTTCTTGTTCAAGAGTAAAACCTAATGCTCTAATATCACTTGTGACAAAATCACTATTATATATACGAATAACTATTTTTTCTCCATGAATTGTAGGAAGAGTTGATACACGGAAATCATAGTTGGAATTATTAAAGCTTAAATTAATTTTACCATCTTGGGGAACTCTACGTTCTGCGATATTCATATTAGCCATAATTTTATAACGAGCTAAAATTGCTTGAAAGAAATGAGGTTGAAGTTCATTAATTATTTTTAAATCTCCATCAAATCTATATCTAATTAAAACCTTATCTTCATATGGTTCAATATGGATATCACTAGCACCTCTTGTGACAGCTTCTCTTAAAATTGAATCACAAAGTTTTATAACTGGCGCATCTATCGATACATCAGATGCTTTAGAAGCTTCTGTTATATCACTTTCCTTTGAAGCATAATCATTAATAACGTCATCTTGTTGAATCTTAGTTGTAGTATATTCTAATAACTTTTCCATTTGTGATGGAATAGTTAATACAAATTCTATTTTTTTATTATTTAAATATTTTAATTGTAAAATGTCATCTTGATTAAATGGATTAACCATTAAAACTACAATTGTGTTAGTTGTCTCTTCTATTGGGATAGCTTTTAATTCAACAATTTTTTCTAATGAAAACTTTTTAATAAGTTTAAGATCAAGTTCAGATATTTGCATAAATCTATATTCAAGCCCTAAAAATTTTGCGAGCGCTTGATATATATTTTCTTCGTTTGTAACCTTTTTTCTTACTATCTCAACATAAAGCGGTTGATTATTAAGATTAGCTTCTTCATAAACTTCTTCTAGACTATTTTCATTTATTATATTGTTATTGCTTAAATATTTATAAAATAAATCATTAAAAATCATCTTAAACCTCCTTTAAATGTTTTGCATTAAAGAAATCATAGGTAGTAACACCGATAATATTACAACGCATACAACACCACCTAATAATAGTATCATAATAGGTTCTATAGCAGCGGTTGCTTTAGCTATTGATTGTTCAACACACTCATCGAAATAAGCACTTGTAGATATTAAAACTTCTTCTATATTACCACTCTTCTCTCCTACATCTATCATCTCTATTAACATAGGTGGAAATAATTTAATATTTTCTAAAGATGGCGCAATTCTACGTCCTCTTTTTACTTCTTCTACACTATACTTGAATTTATATTTAAAAACTTCATTATCAAGCATTTTTTCTAAGTTATCAAGGCAGTCCGACATATTCATTCCACTTCTTAATAAAATTATAAATGCTTTTGAAAAACGCGATGTAATTAAATTTTTATTGGCAACCCCAATTAACGGTAGGTGGATTTTAATATAATCTAATGCATATCTTCCATTTTTTGTTTTCTTAAAAATTAAATAGAATAGTAAGCATACTATTACAATTCCTGCAAACAAATACAAATAATTCTGTTTTATGAATAATGATATACTCATTACAACTTTTGTTATTGTAGGAACATTTCCACCAAGTTCATCAATCATACTTTCAAATTGAGGTATGATAAACATAGTGATAAATACTAATACCGCAATAATTAAAACAAGTAAAATAACAGGATATACTAACGCTCTTTTTACTTTATTTTTTAATTTATAATCGTTTTCATAATAATCAGCCATATTCTCTAAAACAACATCTAATGAACCTGAAACTTCACCTATCGCAACCATTTTAGTAAAGAACGATGGAAACACCTTAGGATATTTATTAAACGCTTCTGATAATAAAACACCTGATTGTACATCCTCATATACTTTACTTAAAACATTTTTAAAAGTTTTAGAATACCTTTGATTTTTAAGTGAGTTTAGAGCAGATGAAATAGGAATGGACGCTTTAATCATTACTGAAAATTGGCGAAAGAAAGTAATAAGTTCTGTTCTTTTAATCTTTGAACTTACCGCAAAAAATGTATTTAACTTTTTTTCACGAACGATGCTGTATTTAAGTAATACAGAATTATCATTTTTAATTCTGCTTTTTAAAGAAACCGCGTCCGTTGCGTCTACATATATAATTTTCTTTTGACCAACGCTATCTAAAATTTGACATTTATAGTTTGGCATTCTACATCACCAACCCCAAAAAATAATTTACAACCCAACTACCACATATAATACCCACAAGAATTCCTAATACAAGATAAGGACCAAAAGCTATCATTTCTTTTCTATCCCTTTTCTTAAGGCCAATCAAACTAATTTCTATAACTGAACCTACAAATGATCCTACAAGTAAAGCAAAAAGCCATACTTTATAACCTAATAAAAGACCTGCAATACCCATAAGTATTACGTCCCCCATACCAAGGACCTCTTGTTTATATATAAGTTTACCAATTATTCTAATTAATAAAAATGATATAAACCCTATAGAAGCTCCTACAAAGTTTTCTAATGGTACTTCTTTGTTATATAATCCTAAATATAATACATATGAAGCTGTTAAAAATAAAAGTAATATCCACGACCAATCGTAGATTATTTGATTATGGTAATCAATTCCTGCAATAACAATTAGAACTGATATTATAGGTAGTAGGAAAATAAGATCATATGAAAAATCGTAGAAAACGAAAGTCAAAAGAAATAAAATTCCACCAAGCAATTCAAGCAAAAATGAATTTATTCCTATTTTAGCACCACAATATCTACACTTTCCTCTTAATATTAAATAACTTATAATTGGAATATTATCATACCATTTGATACTTTTTTTACATTCTGGGCAAAAAGAATTAGGTTTAACAATACTCATATCATTAGGTACTCTATATATGACGACTCCTAAGAAAGACGCAATCACACTACCTAAGATAAATATAAACACTCCTATAATATAGTTCATATAATACCCCTTACTTATAGTTTTTTACAATTTCTCTTAAATTCTCTATATCTTTAGAGATAGTATTAGAATATCTATACACCAAACTAAAAAGCGTAACTACAGTAAGTGTAATAACAAATGTTATAACAATAGTAATAGCTAGTACATACGCATCTTTTTTATTATTCATTCTTCTCTTCATACACTAACCTCTTTTAAACTATCATCATACCTACTATGCCCATATTCTAAATCTTTAATGACATAATAGTTATTAACATCATTTTTAATCGATATAATAAATGAAACATCACTTTCGCACTTATACGAATAACTTAGAATATATTTATAATTTGCGCTACAAAGTTTATAGTCTTTATCATAATATATTTCACCACTTGATATATTATCTTCTATAACATTAAATCCATATAAACTAACAAGTCCACTATAACCTTCGTTATCATATATTTTATCGATGTCTAAGCATATGTTTTCAACGTATTGATATTCTTCTTGCTTAAAAGCTCTTTTCTCAATTAAATAATAACCAGATATTATTCCCATAAAAGTTATCAAAAATACTGTTATTGATACTAACACTTCAACTAAGGTAAATCCATCTCTTTTATTCACTAGAATCATCCTTTTTCATATCATCAAAAACATTAAAATGAATATTTTGTACACAAACATTTTCTAGATATTCTTCTATGTTTAATTCAATATCACTATCAATAAATATATTTTTAATCATCTTCTTTTCAAAATTGAATTCATGTTTTCCAATAATTAAAATAAATTTATTTATAATGTCATATACTGAAGTATAC
>CAVEPF010000056.1:0-5282 GCA_963617645.1 Anaerotignum sp.
TATCAGCTCTACCTAAAGTAGTATTAACTTCTTTATGGATATCATAGAATTGTTTAACACTATAATAAGAAATTAATGTAATAACTCCTAAGATATCTTCTTTATTCTTATTAAAAGGACCAGCAAGTTCTTTATGATTATAATCAAATATTTGATTGATAAAATCAGTATTGCCTTTTAAAGTTTCTTCATATAATTTCTTTGAATTAGAAATAGGATTGTAGATTTCTAACCAATCTAATTTCATTAAAGCTTTTTCAAATTCTTGTTTAATTTCATAATTTGGAATATAACAAGTTTTATTAATTTCATCATATGCCAAGTATCCTAAATGAATTAAAACTGTAAGTGCAGCGTCACGTGAATCTATTTTAGTTAAATCATTTTCAAACAGCGAGACATCAACAGATACATTTTCGCCAACAATCATTTTGGCAATTATATCTTTAAGTACCCCGTTATCATAATTCATATATTCAGTTACAGCTTCAATTGACGAGGTTTTAGTCCAATAATCACCGCATTTATTTTTTCTTATAGTTTCTACAACCGATTTTGGATTATATAAACTTATATTATTTAATTTGTATCCGTTATACCATGTTTTTATTTCATCAAAATTTCTATTATATTTTAAACACAATTCTTTAACTTCATCCTCTGTGAATCCAAAATATGGAGTTAAATTATCTGCATCTAACATATTATATTCATCAAACATATTTAATGTTGATTGAGTAGAATAACGTTTTATAGGAAGAATACCTGTCATATATACTAAATCAATACATTTCGAAACAATATTGGATTTAAATAAATTTCTCAAAAATTCTGTATATTCTTCACATAGTTTTATGTTGTTATCTTGTTCTCTATATATAACATCCCACTCATCAATTAAAAATATGAAACGTTCGTGCTTAGTATTATATATTCTTAAAATCGCATCATCTATTGTACAATCATTATCTTTTAGTATATGAGGCCATACTTCATTTAGATCTTCAATTATAGATTGATTTAAACCTTTTATAAAATTATCTTTATATTTTAAATAGATACGTGCCATATCAATCCAAATAACATTATGTTTATTTAAATGTTTTGAATATGTTTCATCGTTTTCTATTTGAAGATTTTTAAAAAGTTCTTTAGAATCAGAACCTTTAGAATAATAAGCATTAAGCATAGATAGTGCCATGGTTTTACCAAAACGACGAGGACGAGTGACACACATGAATTTATTTTCTGTTCTAATATTCGAATTAGTTACTATTAATAATTTAGATTTATCTATAAAAATTTTTGAATTCAATGAATCAAAAAAACTAGAATAATCTTGATTTAAATATTGCGCCATATTATCACCTACTTATACTTAGTTGTTTTTATTATTATACCATAATTTATAAGTTAATTCTATATTTACAAATCTAAAACAACATTAGTTATCAAGGCATTTTGCTTCCAATTTTATTATATAAAGAATATAATATTTTTTTGTGAGGTATTCTATGAAAGACTTAAGTGCCGTTTTAAAGTATTTATTTAAAGATAAAAAGAATTTTATCATTACAACTCTCTTAATTATTGTTGAAACTTCATTTGAATTAATTATTCCTTTCTTTATGAAGGACATAATAAATGAAGGAGTAAATAAATCTGATATGAGACAAATATTAATATCAGGTTTATTAATTATTGTTTGTGCATTAATTTCCTTAATCACAGGACATTTATATTCTATTTTTATGGGTCGTGTCGTTAGCAACTACTCATATAATTTACGTCAAGATTTATATGAGAAAATTCAAACTTATTCATTTTCAAACCTTGATAATTTTGAAACTACATCATTAATTACTCGTGTAACAAACGATTGCCAAATTATGCAAAACACAATTCTAGGCTCAATAAGACCTTTATTTAGATCTCCTATAATGCTTGGTATGGGTGTAGGATTATCGTTTGCACTTGCACCATCAATTGCTTGGATATTTGTATGTGCCGTTCCTGTGTTAGCCTTAATTATGGTTTTAATTATTAAATACACTTCACCTAAATACAAAGTAATTCAAGACAATGTAGATAATTTAAATCTAGTAGTAAGAGAAAACGTTATTTCAATTAGAACTGTAAAATCATATGTAAGAGAAGATTATGAAAAAGAAAAATTTAATAATGCAAATGAAAATGTTAGAGATATCACAACTAACACATTTAAAATTGCAGTATTAAATACACCATTCTTTCAATTATCAATGTATTGTGTAACAACTCTATTATTAGCTTTTGGTGCTGTAGCTGTCCACGAAAACACTCTTGAAGTAGGTTCTTTATCTGCTTTATTGTCATATGTATTACAAGTTATGAACTCAATTATGATGATTTCTAACGTGTTCTTATTAATGAATAGATCTTTTGCATCAGCTACTCGTATTAATGAATTACTTAAAGAACAACCTACCATTAAAGAAAATAACCATTTACATGTAGAAAATGGCGATATTAAGTTTAAAAATGTTTCATTTAAATATAAAGAATCTAGTAGTGAATATGTTTTGGAAAACATTAATCTTCATTTTCCTAAGGGTTCTTCAATTGGTATAATGGGCGGAACTGGTAGTGCTAAATCTACACTTGTTTCCCTAATTCTTCGTCTTTATGATGTAAGTAAAGGTGAAGTATTAATCGACGATAAAAACGTATGTGACTATGATTTAAAAAATTTAAGAGATTCAATTTCTATTGTATTACAAAACAACGTGTTATTTAGTGGTACTGTTAAAGAAAATCTTTTATGGGGAGACGAGAACGCTAGTGAAGAAGAAATTAATAACGCAATTAAAATTTCTTGTTCAGATGAATTTATAGATAGACTTCCTGATGGCTTAAACTATGATTTAGGTCAAGGCGGTGTAAACGTTTCAGGCGGTCAACGTCAGAGACTTTGTATTGCGCGCGCATTACTAAAGAAACCTAAAATTATGATTTTTGACGATTCAACAAGTGCTTGCGATATGGAAACAGAACGTAAAATATTAAAAGGTATTAGAGGTCTTAAAGATACTACTAATATTATCATTGGTCAAAGAGTAACCTCAGTTATGGATTGTGATCAAATTATTATATTAGATGATGGAAAAATTAATGGTATAGGAACACACGAAGAACTTAGAAAAAATAACAAAATATATAAAGATCTTTGTGATGTACAGTTAGGAAGTGAAAAATAATGGCTAATACAAAAAAACCTAACAACTTACAAGCTACAGTATCTCGACTACTTACATATATGGGTAAACATAAGTTTTTATTACTTGTAGTCGCTATACTAGTTACAACAAGTGGTTTAGCTAACTTAATCGGTACTTATATGCTAAAACCTATTATTGATGACTATACAAAAGATCCTATGTATAGCAAATTATATTTAGCTATTATTCTTGAAGCTTCAATTTATCTTGTAGGTGTTTTATCAACATTTGGTTATTCTCAAATAATGGCCAGATTTGCTCAAAAAATCATATATGAATTACGCCGTGATGTATTTACTCATCTTGAATCTCTTCCTTTATCTTACTTTGATTCAAAGACACATGGTGACATCATGTCTAACTTTATAAATGATATGGATTCTTTAAGTGAAGCTATAAATAATGCATTCGCAATGCTTATTTCTAACTTTATACAAATCGTTGGATTAATGGTTTTAATACTTGTTATAAATTGGTTACTTGCTTTAATTTGTATTGTCTTCTATGTAATAATGTTTACATACATTGTATTTGCATCAAAGAAGAGTAAATCATACTTTAAAAAATCAAGTGATGTACTTGGAAATTTAAATGGTTTTGTTGAAGAAAGTATTTCCGGACAAAAGGTTGTTAAAGTATTTAATCATGAAGAAAAAAATATTGAAACTTTTAAAAAGAAAAATCTTGAATTAAGAGATTCTAATTTTAAAGCTGTAAGATACTCTACTTCTATGGTTCCTATGGTAGTTTCATTATCTTATATTAACTACGCAATAGTCGCAATATTTGGTGGACTTATTGCTCTAAATTATATTCCTATTGTAAGTCTTACAGTAGGTGGTATAGCCTCATTCTTAGTATTCGTTCGTCAAGCCGCATTACCTATTAATCAATTTACACAACAATCAAACCTATTACTTAATGGTTTAGCAGGTGCAGAACGTGTGTTTGCATTACTTGATGAAGTTTCTGAAATCGATGAAGGAAGTACAATTTTAATTAAAAATGAAGATAATTCATATTCATGGAAAAAAGAAGATAATACATTAATTCCTTTAAATGGTGAAGTTAGATTCTTCAATGTAGATTTCTCATATCACAAGGGAAAACGTATATTAACTGATCTTTCTTTATGGGCTGATAAAGGTGAAAAGATTGCATTCGTCGGATCTACAGGTGCTGGTAAAACAACAATTACAAACTTGATAAATAGATTCTACGAACTTGAAGGTGGTAGAATTGAAATTGATTCAATTGACATTACAACTATTAAAAAGAGTTCATTAAGACAAGCATTAGGTATTGTATTACAAGATACACACTTATTCACTGGTACTATTTATGATAACATTAAATATGGTAATCTGGATGCCACAAAAGATGATGTTATAAATGCGGCTAAATTAGCTAATGCGCATTCATTTATTAAGCGTTTACCAAATGGTTACGATACTATGATTTATTCTGATGGAGCTAATTTATCTGAAGGTCAAAGACAACTTATATCGATTGCTCGTGCGGCTGTTTCTAAACGTCCTATTTTAATTTTAGATGAAGCTACAAGTAGAATTGATACTCGTACTGAATCATTAGTAGAAAGTGGTATGGATCACTTAATGGAAGGTAAAACTGTATTTGTAATTGCTCACAGATTATCTACTGTTAGAAATTCAGACGCTATAATGGTACTTGAAAAAGGTAAGATTACTGAAAGAGGAAATCACGAACAATTATTAGCACAAAAAGGTGTTTACTATAATTTAGCAACCGGTTCTCTAGAACTTGAATAAAATATTAGGAGTTTTAATTACAAATGTAAGTTAAAGCTCCTTTTTTATTATATTTATGAACCAATAATATAATTCAATTGCCTATATCAATGATTATGTTTATATAATAAGCTAATATATCACTAAAAGTTAAATTTTTAGGTATTTAGACTTTGTAGTTTTCAAATGATTTATTTCGTTACACTATAAAAAGTGAATTTTAAGAAAATTATGAGTTTTACCGCAAAAAGAATTT
>CAVEPF010000056.1:5292-7033 GCA_963617645.1 Anaerotignum sp.
ATTTTATGTTTCATCTTTGAAATAGTAAAGAAGGATAGAAAAGTGTCAACATTGCCAAAAATCTATTTTAGAAAGGAGTTAAACAATGGAAATTAAACGTGATTTATATTTGAAAAGATTGATAGATAGAAAGCAAAACGGTCTTATAAAAGTAATAACGAGTTTTCATCGTTGCGAAAAATCATATCTCTTGAATACACTTTTTTACAATTATCTGAAAAGTGAAGTAGTAGACGAAAGCCATATTATAAAATTTGCGTTCGATTCTAATTCAAACTTAAATAAAATAGGAGACGTTAAGGCTTTAATGAATATATTTTAGTTAACATTTACAGATACTTCATTAGGAATTATATAGTCTTTTAAAGACCTAAAATTAATAAACTTTAATATTACCATATTATAACAAATACACTAATAAGTATTAGTTATAACAAGGTATTTTTTATTCAAAATATTAAAACAATTTAATAAAAAACTTTGCAAAATCGCTTGTTTTTTTTATTTTTTCCATACATTTTTTAAAAAAAGTGGATAATTTTGTGGCTAAATTGTGGATAAAATGTGGATAATTATTAACATACTTAGACACACTGTGGGATTGTGGGAAACTCAAATATTACTTTAGGTAAAGGATTATTTTTGAACATTTCCCACTTTTTGTAAACTTTTAATTAAAAATATGCAAAAGAATCCCACATTTTATGTGGATAACTTTTTATAACAAACTGTGGGATTCGTGCTATAATCATAAATGCTTAATAAAGATTAAAAAAAATTGACTAATTTAGGAGATATAATGGACTACTCAAAATACCAAAAACTTTGGGATAGTTCCAAAGAAGAAATAAAAAAATCTATGGCTGAAGATACATTTAAAGATACAATCGATCAAGCCAAGAGTGTTGTTAAATTTTTAAACGGAACTATTTATATACTTTGCCCAAGTTTACTAATCAAAACAAAAATGAATAAGATGTTTTCCATTGGTTTAAATGAAATTTTACAAACATTAACTGATGAAAATTTAAAATTTAAATTTGTAACAAGTGATGAAGTTACAACAAAAGAACCAGTTAAGGAAATATCTAAATTAAACCAATCAAATTTAAAGCCAGAATATACATTTGAAACATTTGTAGCTGGACCTAGTAATAAACTTGCATATAGAACAAGTTTAACATGTGCTCAACAAGGTACAATGTTAGCTAATCCTTTATATATATTTGGTGGTGTAGGACTAGGTAAAACCCATATCATGCAAGCAATTGGTAACTATATATTAGATAATGATATAAATAAAAGGGTTTTATATATAGAAACACAAACATTTATAAATGAATATTCTAAAGCTGCTAGAACTAATACTTATGAAGAATTTGATAATAAATATACAAATTTAGATGTTTTATTAGTTGATGATATACAAATGCTATCAAATGCACCAAAATGTCAAAATAAGTTCTTTGATATCTTTAATGATATGTATACTAAAGAAAAACTTATAGTTTGTGCCTCTGATAGACCTAGTGATCAATTAAAAGATATAGTTGATAGACTAAAATCAAGATTCTCTTGGGGACTTCAAGTAGATATTGAAAAACCTGATTTAGAGCTTCGTATGCAAATTCTTAAAAGAAAACTAGTTGAAACAAGCGAACAAGTTGTACCTGACGAAGTTTTAGAGTATATTGCTAAAAATTTTACAGACAATGTAAGAGAATTAGAAGGTGCTTTAAGA
>CAVEPF010000056.1:7043-8770 GCA_963617645.1 Anaerotignum sp.
ATGCAGTAACATTTGATCAAAATGTTACCCTAAGTTTAGCTAAAAAAGCTTTAGATGCTCTTCTAAAGAACAAAAATGATTCTGGTGAAGATCAAGATTTTGAAGCTTTAAAGAGTATAATTTGTGATTTTTATCAAATTGAGATGAGTGATTTAATATCAACAAAGAAAAACGCTAAATATACTAACCCTCGTCATATATGTATGTATATATTAAGAACAAAATATGACTTACCTTATAAAAGAATAGGTTATTTACTAGGTGGTAAAGATCACTCTAGTGTTTTAAGTGCATGTGAGAAAATCTCACTTCAAATTAAAACAGATAATGAATTAAAACTTGCAATTGATACAATTTTAAAAAAGATAGGATAATGTGGATTCCACAATAATATTGTTTATAAAATTGTGAATATATGATATAATAAAATTACGTTAGGTAAAGGAAAATTTTACTTTTCCCACATTCCCACATTCGCTATTATTACTATTAATATAATAATAAATAAAAGGAGAAAAATATGAATTTTGAAATTAACCGTAATGTCTTATTAGACAATTTAAATATGATCTCTCATGGTTTACCTACTAAAACACCAATGCCTATTTTAACAGGTGTTTTAATTGAAGCTACAGATAGTGATATATATTTAACTAGTTCTAATGTAGATATTTCTATAGAAACATTAATTTGTGATAAATCTTTAATTATTAGTGAAAAAGGTAAAGCTTTAGTAAGTGGTAAACAATTACTTGATATTATTAGAAAATTAGATTGTGAAACACTATACTTCTCTTCAATAGAAAATCAAGCTTTATTACTTAAAGCAGGTAGAGGAGAATATAATCTTCGTTTAATGAACTTCTTAGATTATCCAATGATTGATTTTGTTCCACTTGAGAATCCATTAAATATTAAAAGCTCTACTTTAAGAAGAATTATTAAGACAACTGTATTTGCTACCGCAAACGTAGAAACTAATCCTATTATTACAGGTGTTAACTTTAATTTACTTGATAATACTTTAACTGTAACTGCAACAGATTCTTTTAGATTAAGTCAAAATAAAATTACTCTAGAAGAATCATTCAATAATTTTAATGTTACTATTCCTGCAAAATCATTAGATGAATTAAATAAAGCATTAGATAGTGAAGATATTGATATATCAATGTATTTTTCAAAAAATAAATTATTATTTAAATTTAATAATGTATTATTCCAAACTCGTCTACTTGATGGTGAATATCCTAATACTAGTAAATTATTTGTAAATTCATTCCCTCAATCTATTTATTTTGATAAGGAAACTTTAATTCGTGTAGTTGAACGTGTATCTTTAATGAGTCCTACTGAAAAAGTTACTGATAAAGAAACAAATTATTCCATTATTAAATTAACTCTACTTGAAAATAAAAATGTTGAGTTATCTACATCTAATAGTTTAATAGGAAATGCAAAAGAAGAAATTACTCCTACTCGTATTTTAACAGATGCACCTATATCTATCTCATTCTCATCAAAATATTTATTAGATGCTTTACGTGCAATAGATAATTTTGAAATTTCACTTAATTTCTGTGGTGATTTAAGACCTGTTATTATTAAATCAGATAACGTTGAAGGATTAAGTGAAGTTATTCTTCCTATAAGAGTTTGTTAAATTTTAGGGGCTGTAAAGAAATAAATTTCAATATATGAAGTTTAGGAGCGTAAGCTCCTTTTTT
>CAVEPF010000057.1:0-4757 GCA_963617645.1 Anaerotignum sp.
CTATTGATTCGTGTAAAAATTTACTTTTTGATCCAAGCAATAAGTTGTAGTTAGGATATATTAATTTATAGTATTCATAAGCTAATTTATCTTCATTTATTAATGAATAGTATCTAGCAAGAGCAAAATAAGCAACATTTAAATCAGTTTTATCAATTAACTTATCTTTATTTATATCATTTAAAAGTATATTAGAGTATTCTTTTGCTCTATCGAAATCATTTTGACCAATATAAGTTTCAAGTAAGTAAGCATCAACTACATATTTTCAAATATTTTAAAAGTATCATTATACTCTTTTAATTCACTCGCAAGCTTTATCAAATAAACCTAAATCAAGAAGTAAATATATTCCGTTAACCGTAAATACTAAATAATAATTAATATTTTGAGTTTCTTCAGCTATTTTCATTCCTTCAGACATAGTATTGTAGCTATTTAAAAAATTTCCTCGATAATTGTTATAGATAAGTTCATTATTTAAAACAGATAAATAGCCTGGCTTATATTGATAATTATCAATTTTCTTAAAAAGTTCTTTAGCCTCTAAATTATATTTATGCGCTAAATCAATATCTGAGCCATGATATACCCAGAAATACATTGCTTTTGAGAAAGCATATCCGACTTCATCATTTATTTCAAATGCAGTTTTAGAAAATAAATCAATATAATCAATAATATTATCTGTAGTATAAATATTATTTAGAATGTATAATCTAATCTTATCGTTTATCTCAAAGTTTGATTTATACTCATCAATTAAATCTAAAAATGTCTCTTCCATAAAAACCATCTCTTTAAATTCTAATTATTTTTAAAAATTTTATCATACTTTTAAAATAATAACAACAAATAGACTTTGTATTAGAATTGAAATATAAATTTGTTTATTCTTTTTACTATTAAAGACTCAGTTTTAAAAAAGAGAGAAGAACAAAATCTTCTCTCAAATTATATTAATGATTAAGCTTTGAATCTAGGATCATTTGCTCGTTGAACGTAAGAAGCGTATCTCTTTTGAGCATCCTTTTTATTCTTTTCAAGAATTTCACTAGCTTTTTCAGGATTGATCTTAGCTAATTGGTTATAACGACCCTCATGACTTAAGAATTCGTCATATAAATCCCAATTTGGTTCTTTAGAATCTAATGTGAATGGATTCTTTCCTTCTTCTTCTAGAGTTGGGTTAAATCTAAATGTAGGGAAATATCCACATTCATTAGCTAATTTAGCTTCATTTTGGCTGTTATTTAAACCGCCCTTAATATTATGAGCAATACATGGAGCATAGCAAATAACAATAGAAGGTCCGTTATAAGCTTCAGCTTCTTTTAAAGCTTTAATTACTTGGTTTTGACTAGCACCATGACATACAGTAGCAACATAAATGTTACCATATGACATAAATATAGAAGCTAAGTCTTTCTTACTAGTTCTCTTACCACTTGCAGCGAATTTAGCAATAGCACCAAAACGGCTTGATTTTGAAGCTTGACCACCAGTGTTAGAATATACTTCTGTATCCACAACTAATACATTAACATCTTCACCACTTGCAAGTACGTGATCTAATCCGCCGTAACCAATATCATAAGCCCAACCATCTCCACCGATGATCCATTGACTAGCTTTTACAATGTATTGTTTTAAGCTCATAGCTTCACGAGCAAATTCACGATCATCGTTTTCAAATGCAGCAATAATCTTAGGTTCAAGTTCTTTAGTATGTTCGAAGCTTGATCTATTTTCAGCCCATTCCTTAACTAAAGACTTTTGTTCTTCAGTTAATTCATCTTCATGTGTAGCAAAAATATTTTGAAGTCTATCACGCATTGTTTCATAAGCAACACGCATACCAAGACCAAATTCAGCATTATCCTCAAATAATGAGTTAGCCCAAGCAGGACCATGTCCTTCTTTATCAGTTGTATAAGGGCTTGAAGGGTAACTTCCTGAATAAATTGATGTACATCCTGTAGCATTAGCAACAATCATATGTGAGCCAAATAATTGGCTAACTGCTTTTACATAAGGAGTTTCACCACAACCACCACAAGCTCCTGAGAACTCAAATAATGGTTTAGAGAATTGTACGTTTTTAGCACTATTAGTATTAACTAATTCTGACTTATATGAAACATGATTATAGAAGTATTCAGCTTCCTTATCTTGACCAATTTCAAGAGCTTTAGCAATAGGAACCATCTTTAAGGCTTTTTGAGTAATTAACTTACCATTTTCATCCTTCATAGGCTTTCCATCTTCGCCCTTCTTAGGCTTACCAGGACAAACAGTAGTACATACACCACAACCTGTACAATCTAATGTAGAAATAGAAATAGCAAATTTATGATCTTTAACACCTAAAGCAGGAATTAATTTAGTTCCTTCTGGTGCATTAGCTTCTTCATCACTATTTACTAAGAATGGACGAATAGCTGCATGAGGACATGCGAATGCACATTGATTACATTGAATACATGATTCACTATCCCAAATAGGAGTTTGGCTAGCAACACCACGTTTTTCATAAGCCGCAGTACCTAAAGGCATAGATGCATCTGGAGTTTTTACAAATGCTGAAAGAGGTAAATCATCGCCCTTTAATGCTGCAATTTGATCAGCAATATTACGAACGAATTCAGGACGTGACATATCAACAGTCTTAGTTTCTACTTCTAGGTTAGCCCATTCTGGCTTTACAGGAACTTCAACAATTCTACTTTCACCCATGTCAACAGCTTTGATATTCATATCAACAAGTTCTTGACCCTTCTTTGAGTAAGTCTTAATTGCGAAATCTTTCATATGTTGTTTAGCTTCTTCATATGGCATAATTTGCTCATTTAACTTGAAGAATGCTGATTGCATAATTGTGTTTACACCAAGACCTGGACGGAAACCACATTCAAGAGCTGCATGTGTACCATCAATGATATATAATTTAGCATGTTTCTTAGCAAGTTCAATCTTATATGAATTTGGTAATAATTCTTCAATACGGTCTTTACTTGTAACAGTATTTAATAAGAATGTACCACCTTCACGAAGACCTTTAATCATATCAAATTTTGTTAGATATGCATCTAGGGAACAAGAAACAAAGTGAGGTTGATTTACTAAATAAGTACTTCTAATAGGGTTCTTAGAGAAACGTAAATGTAAACGAGTAGATCCACCACTCTTCTTAGAGTCATATGCTGCATAACTTTGAGCATAGAAATCAGTATAATCACCAATAATCTTAGAAATATTCTTACAAGCACCTACAGTACCATCACTACCTAAACCGAAGAATAATAATTCAGTTGTAGTCTTATCAGCAGTATCAATATGATTCTTAACAACAACATTAGTGTGTTCAATATCATCATTGATACCTACTGTAAATGGAGAAATTGAATTATCAGAAGCTAAATTTTCATATACAGCATTAATCATATCAGGAGTTGTATCTTTTGAAGATAAACCATATCTACCACCAATAATCTTAGGTTGGTTAGCTTGACCAATATATAAGCTGCATACATCAAGGAATAAAGGTTCACCACTAGCGCCTTGTTCAATAGTTCTATCAAGAACTGCAATACGCTTAACAGTTTCAGGAACTACATTAAACCAATATTTCTTTGAGAAAGGACGATATAAGTGAACTTCAACTAAACCGACTTTCTTACCTTGTGAAACTAGTAAATCAACAACTTCTCTTGTTGCTTGACAAACACTACCCATAGCAACAATTACGTCAGTAGCATCACTAGCACCATAATAATTGAATGGTTTATAATCTCTTCCTGTAACCTTAGAGATTTCGCTCATATAATTAGCTACAATATCAGGAACTTCTTTATAATGTTTAGCTTGTAATTCACGAGTTTGGAAATAAACATCATCGTTTTGTGCTGTTCCTCTCTCTTTTGGATGGTTAAAGTTAAGAGCATTATCTCTAAATTCTTGAACCTTGTCCATATCAATTAACTTTTTGTAAACATCATAATCAATTTCTTCAATTGTATTTACTTCGTGGCTTGTTCTAAAACCATCAAAGAAGTGAACGAAAGGAACACTAGCTTTAATTGTAGATAAATGAGCAACACTACCTAAATCAAGAGCTTCTTGAACAGAGTTAGAACATAGCATAGCAAATCCTGTTTGACGAACAGCCATTACATCTTGGTGGTCACCAAAGATAGATAATGATTGAGCTGCTAAACTTCTAGCCGCAACATGTATAACGCATGGTAAATTTTCACCAGCAATTTTATACATATTAGGAATTTTTAAAAGTAAACCTTGGCTTGCAGTGAAAGTTGTAGTTAAAGCACCAGCTTCAAGAGAACCGTGAACAGTACCAGCAGCACCAGCTTCAGATTCCATTTCAACAATCTTTACAGGCATATTAAAAATATTTTTCTTACCTTTACTTGCCCATTCATCAACATACTCTGCCATAGGTGATGATGGAGTAATAGGATATATACCAGCTACTTCAGTAAATGCATAAGCTGCAAGTGCAGCTGCATAGTTACCATCAACAGCCATTCTTTTTTTCTTTTCAGACATAAAAAAATCCTCCATATTTTTAAATCTATTAATATTATAATTCTTAGACTTTGATTTTTCAACATCAATACTTTTTTATTTGTGCCATAAATTTTTATATAATATTTTCCTTTCCCTTAAAAAATTGATGTCTGAATTATAAAAAATTGTATATTTTTGTTTATTACATTATATTTCAATTCCATAATAGT
>CAVEPF010000057.1:4767-9386 GCA_963617645.1 Anaerotignum sp.
GTTTTAAAAACTAGATAAATTTAAGTATTCTTTGTGAACATTTTAATTTTAAGAATATAATTTTTGTTATATAATAATCATAATTCAAAGGAGAAAATATATGACTTTATTAGATAGATTTTTAAAATATGTAAAAATAGATACTATGTCAGATGATAAGAATGATACAGTAACACCTTCAACAGAAAAACAATGGAACTTAGCTAAAATACTTGAACAAGAACTTAAGGATTTAGGTTTAAGTGATGTATTTATCAATGAATACTGCACTGTTTATGGAACACTTCCTGCAAACGCAGAAGGTTATGATAATATTGGTTTTTTAGCTCATATGGATACTATTCCTGAAGTAAGTGGAACAAATGTAAAACCTAATGTTGTTACTTTTACAGGAGAAACAATTAAACTTGGCGACTCATCTAATACGCTTAGTATTGAAGAATTTCCATGGATGAAAAAACAAATAGGTCATACTTTAGTTACTACTGATGGTACAACTGTTTTAGGTTGTGATGATAAAGGTGGTATTGCAGTAATTATGACTATGTTAGACGAAATTATTTCTAACAATTTAAAACATGGTCGTATTTGTGTAGCATTCACACCAGATGAGGAAATTGGTACAGGAGTTCTAAAATTTGATACTTCTAAATTCCCAGTTGATTATGCGTTTACTGTAGACGGAGGAGATTATGAAGAATTTTCATATGAAACATTTAATGCATCAAGTGCCACAGTAACATTTAAAGGATTTGATGTTCACCCAGGTGCAAGTAAAAATCAAATGATAAATGCTAGTTATTTAGCTATGGAATTTGCAAGTCTTTTACCTCAAAATGAACGTCCTGAATACAGCGAAAACTACGAAGGATTTAATCATTTAACTCATATCGAAGGTTCAGTAGGAAAAGCCGAATTAAATTATATTTTAAGAAATCATGATTTAGCTAAGCTTAATAAGCAAAAAGAAGATTTCAAAAATGCCGTAGATTTTATGAACAAAAAATATCCTAATTCTACTACTTTAGAACTAAGCGACCAATACAGAAACATGCGTATTGAAATAGAAAAAGATATGACTTGTGTAAATAAAGCTTTAAAAGCATATAAGGATGAAAACATTAATGTTAAAGTTGTTCCTACAAGAGGAGGAACAGATGGTTCAAGAATTACATTTATGGGCATTAATACTCCAAATCTAGGTACTGGTGGATTTAATGAACACGGAGTTCATGAGTATGCTGATATGTATCAAATGGAAAGAATGGTTTCTGTTTGCGTTAGGATTGCTACTACTAAATAACTCAATTATGTTTTACAATTATTGAAAAGAAAAAAGGTATATTGTAAAATAAAGTAAATCGAAAGGACATTTTATGAGTCAAGTTAGTCAAAAGTTTATTATTTTTAGAAAGATTTGGTGGTTATGTTTAATTATATTAATCCCTTTAATCCTTCTAATTGTTTATTTAAGTTGTGGATTTATAGGTAATAAAATTACTCCTGAACTTAAGGAAGCTTTCGGAGCTGAAAAAATAAAATATATGAAAGGTTCGGATTTTAGTGATTTTTCTTTCAAAGTTGAATTAACTAAATTTGAGTACCCTACAGAAGGAAACACTGATGGCACAATTTCATATAAGTACACTTATAAAAACAATACTGGCACAACAGCTTCTAATATTAATAGTATAATGTGTATCGGTCAATACAGTGCAAATTATGTTTCAACTGTTTCTTCATCATGTAAAGAAAGTCGTACATCTATTTCAACAAATGGTTCAACTGATACAGGTTCTATTACAAAAATTGCGTATTCTAATAAGAATGCATTTGGATTCAACACTAAAATTAGTAAGACACCAAATGTTTATATCTATATTACATATGATTATCTAGATGAATATAGTAACAAATCAAGTAAAAACTATGTTTTAACATATGAATTTGCCCAAATATTTACTGGATATATTCAAAATTAATACAAAATGGTACTAGATTTCTCTAGTACCATTTTTTTATGCCTTGTAAGCTTCTTCGCCTCTTACAAATACTTTCTTAACTTTAGTCATATAATGGAAAGGGTCACCATCATATAAAACTACATCAGCATCTTTTCCACTTTCTAAGCTACCTACAATATTTTCTAAACCTACTGCTTTAGCCGCATTAATTGTTATAGCCTTCAATCCTTCAAGGTATGGTAATCCATGAGCTACAAATATAGCTGCTTGAGTTCTTGTGTATTCAAGACTTGTAACAGGATGATCTGTCATAATTGCAAAAGGAACATTATTTTCATACATTATTCTACCTGCATCAAATGATTTATCCTTTAGTTCATATTTGCTCTTCTCGCCAAGTGTCGGACCTAAGATAACTGTTTTGTTATATTCTTTTAGTTTATCAACAATTTTCCAACCACTTGTGCAGTGTTCAATAGTTGAGTTTAGGCCAAACTCCTTAGAGATTCTACAAGCAGTTAAGATATCTTCTTCTTGATGCGCATGAATTTTAACACGAAGTCCTTCAAATACACGCGATAAACTAGCCCATTTAGCATTGTATTCAGGTTTTTGTGCATCTTCTCCTCTTGCTACTTTAGCCTTATAATTATCCATCTTTTCTTTATAATCAAGTGCCTTAGTTAAAGCTTCACGAAGTACAGCCGCACTAGCCATTCTTGTTTGAAGATTTTTATCTTTATAACAACGTTTAGGGTTTTCACCAAGAGCCATTTTCATTGCAAGTTCTTCAACAATAACCTTATCTTCTACAGTTTTACCATATGTTTTTAAAGCTGTAAAAGTACCACCAATAATATTTGCACTACCAGGTCCTGTACAAATAGTAGTAACACCGCCTCTAAGTGCTGTACTAAATGCTTCATCATTATCCTTTACTCCGTCAAATCCACGAAGTTCAGGAGTAACAGGATTAGTAATTTCGTTATAATCTGCACCTACTGCACCAACAATCGCTTGATCAACGCCAATGTGACAATGAGGATCAACAATGCCCGGAAGAGCAATCAATCCACTTGCATCAACAACTTCATCAATTTGATATTTAGAAGTATCAAAAGTTCCAACTTCTACTATTTTAGTTCCGTCAATTAAAATGTCACCAATTTCTCCATTAATCAAAGACATAGTATATAATGTTGCATTCTTAATTAATTTCATATAAAAATCTCCTTTTTTAAATTAACTAATTATAAAATATATATTAAAAAATTACACAATATATGCTTTATAGATTTATATCTATAATTAGAATTTAAATTCAATAGATGATCCTTTAGTCTTATCTTTTTTAACATGTATTTGTTTATTTATAACACTTCTTAACTCACTAACGTGTGAAATTATACCAATTGTTCTATTCGCTTCATTTGATAATTGATTTAAAACCTTCATAACAGTTCTAAGTGTTTCTTCATCAAGGGTACCAAATCCTTCATCTATAAACATACAATCAAGTTCGTGTGCGCCTGAATTTGTACGAGAAATTTCTGAGAAACCTAAAGCTAGAGAAAGGGAGGCCATAAAGATTTCACCACCAGATAAACTATTAGCTGACCTAATTTTACCTGTATATGTATCAAAAATATCTATATCTAAAGCTGAATTATCTTTTTCCTCTTTTGCTACGTGTCGCACCATAGAATAAACATTATCAGTCATAATATTTAATTTTTGATTAGCTTTTATTAGTATTGAATTAAATACTTGTGATTGATAATAGGTTTCAAAATCAATCTTTTCTTTTCCGACAACTTTTCCACTTGCAACATCACTTAATTTCTTTAAATCTGATACTTTTTTTGCTTTATTTTTAATCAAATCGCTCTTGTTCTTATATTGACTTATAATATATAAATTATTATCATATCTAGATTTTAATTCACTTACTACATCATTTATATTTTTATATTCATTTTCTACATCTATAATTTCATTTTTGATTATATCTAAGTCTATTGTAATTAGTTTATCATAGCCTTTTTCTAAACTATTGTTGTATAGTGATTTTGATGATGTTAAGTTAGAATTGTATAAAGCATATTCATCTTTAATGACATTTAGAGTTTCTTTATATTGATTTATATGCTCAATTATTAATTCAATATTTTTAAGTTTAGTATTACTAAGCTTATCTTCATAGTTTTTCTTTAATGTGATTAAATCATTTGACAATTTATCAATATCATTTGTGCATGTCCTAATATTACTATCTAATTCAATTAATTTAGCATTAAATGTATTATAAGCCGTTTCATATTGTAAAATTTTAGTCTCATTATCTTTAATTTTAAGTTTTGTTTGATTAATTTTTAAACTAATTTCTTCTTTTGTTTTACCATTTAATTCACTCTTTAAAGATTCGATTGTCTTCTTACAATTTTCTAAATTTGTATTAGCTTTAGTTGTGTTACAATTGAGTTCATTTAACTCTTGATTAATAGTATCATTAGTTTTTTCTAAGCTACTTATCATATTTAAATTAGTAGTTACATTTTTAGAAATTATTTCTTGACGTGATAAAACATCTTTTAATTCAAGTAATTTAGAGTTAGTAACCGACACATATTTATTGCAAGAAGTTTCAATATTATC
>CAVEPF010000058.1:0-3119 GCA_963617645.1 Anaerotignum sp.
TCCATACTTAAATTATACTACAAAAAGAGGTTCACTCCCAGATTTAAGTCTGAGTTTGAACCTCTTTTTTGTTTATTTGAAGCTGTTTATTTCTTTACAGCCCCTTTTTATATGTTTAGAAATTATCAATTTCTTTTATTAATTCTTTTAATATATCTTGTTCTTTAATTTTTCTAACAACTTCGCCTTTTTTAAATAAAATAGCTTCACCTATACCACCAGCTACACCTAAATCAGCTTCACGAGCTTCACCAGGGCCATTTACTGCACAACCCATAACAGCAACTTTAATATCTTTGTTAACTGTATATAGATAATTTTCAACTTCTTTTGCGATAGGAATCATATTGTATTGAGTTCTACCACAAGTAGGGCATGATGTAAAATATGGAACGTTTTTAATAAGTTTTAAATTATTTAATATTTCTTTAGCAGCTCTTACCTCTAAAATAGGTTCATCAGTTAGAGAAACTCTGATTGTGTTACCAATACCTAAACTTAAAATTTGTTCAATTCCCATAGCTGATTTAATGAGACCTGAAAAAGCAGTACCAGCTTCTGTAATACCTACATGTAATGGATATTCAAAAGTTTCACTAGCTAATTTGTAAACTTCTGTTGATAATTGAATGTTAGATGCTTTAAGTGATATTACAATATCATGAAAATCTAATTCTTCAAGAATTTTAACGTGATGCATAGCAGCATCAACCATAGATTTAGCGTTTAATTCTGTACCTTTAGGTAAAGAACCACCATTAACTCCAATACGAATAGGGATATGTTTTTCTTTAGCTAGAAGAACAATTTCTTCGATTTTTTTCTTATCACGAATATTACCAGGGTTTAATCTAATAGCATTAACTCCTTCGTTGATTGAAATAATGGCAAGTTCAGGATCAAAGTGAATATCAGCAACTAAAGGAATATTAATTTGCTTAACAATTTTACCAATAGCATATGCATCTTCTTTATCTAAAACAGCAACACGAATTATTTCACATCCGGCTTTTTCAAGCTCTAATATTTGATTTACTGTAGATGTAACATCTTTAGTTTTAGTGTTACACATAGATTGGATGTAAATATGATTGTTCCCACCAAGTGTTAAATTTTTTAATTGAATTTTTCTTGTATTTTCTCTTGTAAACATAAAATCACCTTTCTTATTATAGTAAATAATAATTAAAATAGCAATCTAATATAAAAAGCACTTGAAAGTATCAAAAAAAAGTGTATAATATTTTTGGTTACAAAAACTTGATATTATAAATTATATTTGATATAATTATTAATGCATTATACTCGTTTAAGAGTGGTCTGGAGGGATAAAGATGCGTGATTTAGTAACATTAGTTTGCACAGAATGTAAAAACGAAAATTATCATACTGATAAGAATAAGAAACTTAATCCTGAAAGAATTGAGTTCAAGAAATATTGCAATACTTGCAAGAAGCAAACATTACACAGAGAAAAGAAATAAAGCTTGTAAAAGCTTTTTTTCTTTTTTTAGGAGGCAAAAATGAAAATTTTCACAAACGGACCATATTTTGAAAATACTTATTTAATTGATAACGGGTCTAATGCTATACTTGTAGATCCGGGTGAAGGTATTAACAAATATTTAGATGAAATAAATAAATTTAATATTGTAGCAATTTTAATAACACATGCTCATATTGATCATATTGATGGTATACAATATTTTAATTGCCCTATATATATAAATAAGGAAGAAGAAATTGTTTTAAAAAATAATGACTTTAATCTTTATAATTTGCATAATAAAAAAATACCATTTGATGTAAATGAATTGAATTTAGTATTACTAAAAGATAATGAAGAATTTAGCCTTATAGGACATAAATTCAAAAATATACTAACAAGTGGTCATACAAAAGGATCAAGCATTTATTTAATGGATGACAAAATTATGTTTTCGGGAGACACGTTATTTCAAGTAGGAATTGGTAGAACTGATTTTCCTACAGGCAATATTAATCAAATGAATGATAGTTTAAAAAAATTAAGCCAAATGGATAGCGATATTAAAGTTTACCCAGGACACGGTGTTGATACTACAATCGGTTTTGAATTAAAATATAATAATATGTTTAATTAGAGATTCTTTAATAATATCTTTTTAATATATGTTAACTAAACAGCATTAGAATATGCTTAATTGTTATAAATGTTGTTTAAATTTTGGTTGAATATTTAAAATGATAAGGATTAAATAATTAAACTGCTCTATAATTCTATTTTATTATTAAAAGTAGACAATCAATTTTAATCTATGTTATAATTTATATAATGAAAGTAAGTGATGTTATGGGTCTATATTTAAATAAAAACAATTCAAAGTTTATTTCATATAAAAATGATGATATTTTTATTGATAAAAGTATGTTATTAAGTGTATGTAATAAAAATTTAAATAAAGAGTCTGTTAAATATATGTGTGTAACTCGTCCACGTCGTTTTGGTAAAACCATGGCTCTTTCTATGCTTAATGCTTATTATTCTAAAGGTTGTGATTCCAATGAACTTTTCAAAGGTCTTAAAATTGAAAATGATGAGTCATATTTAAGACATTTAAATAACCATAATGTTATCTGGATTGATATGTCTAGTCTTTATACTGATATTAAGGATAAAAATATATTTGTAACAGAATTACAACTTGAATTAATTGACGATTTAAAAACGATTTATAAAGACATTTTAACTGATAAAGAAGACACTTTAAGAAAGTGTTTTGGAAAAATTGATTCAAATACTAGTGATCGTTTTATTTTCTTAATAGATGAATGGGACGTTATGTATAGAGAACAAGAAAATAATTCGAAGTTATGTGAAGAGTATACTGAATTTTTAAGAAATTTATTTAAATCAAGTGATGTATCAGCATGCATTGATTTGGTATATATGACAGGAATACTGCCTATAAAACGTTATTCCACACAATCTACATTAAATATGTTCACTGAATATAATATGCTAGATGCAGATTGTTTAACTCCATATTTTGGATTTACAGAAGATGAAGTTAAGGAATTGTGTTTAAAATATAATAGAAATTTTAATGAAATTAAAACATGGTATAACGGATATAAAT
>CAVEPF010000059.1:0-8031 GCA_963617645.1 Anaerotignum sp.
TTACTGAGTATAATATGATTAATTCAAGATCATTAAACGAATTTATAGGTTTTACAGAAGATGAAGTTATAAATTTATGTAACGCATATAATAGAGATTTTAATCAAATTAAAGCTTGGTACAATGGTTATAATTTAAATGGGGTGGCATTATATAATCCTAAGTCTGTAGTTGAGGCTGTAATAAACGGAGAATGCGATGATTATTGGACACAAACGTCAGCTATTGAAGCCGTAACTGATTACATGAATTACGATAATGGGGAATTAAAAGATATAATTGCTAAAATGATTGTTGGGGAATCTGTAGATGTAGATGTTTCATTTTTTGCAAACGATTTAACTAAAATAGATTCTAGGGATGCAGCACTTACTGTATTAATTCATTTAGGCTATTTAGCATATAATCAGATTAATAAAACTTGTTATATTCCAAATTATGAAATTAAACAAGAATTTGAACGAGCTCTTAGAAAACTTAATTGGACTGATTTATATAATCCTATTTCTAATTCTAAGAAACTTTACGAAGAAACATTAAAAGGTAATTTAGATTTTATAAATCAAACATTTGATCAAAACCATAAAGAGCTTGCTGGTCCATTTAATAAGAATAAAGAAGATATTTTAGGAGTTATTACATTAATTTCTTATTATAGCGTTAAACAATTCTATGATATCCATAAAGAAGTTAATACTACTTTAGGTAGAGCGGATATGGTATTTATTCCTAAAGATAAAAATCATATCCCTGTGATTTTAGAACTTAAGGTTGATTCAACACCTATAGACGCAATTAATCAAATAAAAGAAAAAGAATATGTTAATACACTAGGTTCATACAAAGGTGATATATTACTAGTTGGTATATCATATGATTCTAATACACTAAAACATAGTTCAAAAATTGAATATATAAATAGATAAAATATCTAAGATTATAAAAACAAAAAAGAGGTTCAACTTGAATCAAATAAATTCAATAGTGAGCCTCTTCTTTTATTAACTAAATATGATATATTTCTTCTTTTTTATATTACTTATTGCTAGCTAAAGTAAGAGCAATCTTCATCATGTTTGTGAATGTATTTTGTCTTTGTTCAGCAGTTGTATTTGTTGCTGGATTGATGAATGAATCAGAAATAGTAAGTAAGCATGTAGCTTTCTTATTTAAATGTTTTGCGGTAGCAAATAATGCAAAACTTTCCATTTCAACAGCCTTACAGCCTTCTTCATCTCTTACTTTTTCCCAACTAAACTTAGGATTATCGTGATAGAATACATCAGATGAATGTACACGAATATCAGTTAGAGGAATGCCTAATTTTTCAGCAGCTTTGCGCATCTTATTATTTAATGCTTTATCAGAACGCATTACATGTCCTCTCATATCGAATGCAACTTTAGCAAAAGTTGACTCTGAATAAGCTTCTGTAACAAGTACTGTATCAAATACATTTAAATCAGCTGAATAAGCACCTGCAGAACCGATACGTACGATATTTTCAACACCATAGAATTGGTATAATTCATATGTGTAAATACCGAGTGAAGGTTGTCCCATACCTGAACCCATTACAGAAATCAATTTACCATTATATTTTCCAGTATAACCATGCATACCACGAGTTGTGTTAAATTCTACAACATCAGTTAAGAAAGTTTCTGCAATGAATTTAGCTCTTAAAGGATCGCCTGGTAATAAAACTGTTTTAGCAACTAAGCTTGCGTCTGCACACGAAATATGTGGTGTAGGTATATTTGCCATATTATTTATCTTCCTCCATACATTGAACAGATGCTGAACATCCAATACGAGTAGCACCTGCATTTACTAAAGCTAGAACTTCATCTTTATGATGAACTCCTCCGCTTGCTTTAACTCCCATTTCTTTTCCTACTGTTTTTCTCATAAGTGCAATATCACTTACAGTAGCTCCGCCTGTACCAAAGCCTGTTGAAGTCTTAACAAAATCACATCCAGCACGTTTAGCACATAAACAAGCTTCAACCTTTTCTTCATCAGTTAAATAACAAGTTTCAATAATTACTTTTGTTAATGCGTTTCCACTAGCTTTAGCAAAAGCTGTAAGTTCTTTTTCAATATAAGCCCAGTCATGTTCTTTAGCACGAGAAATGTTGATAACAATATCACATTCATCAGCGCCTTTTTCTACTGCATCTTTAGTTTCAAATACTTTAGTTTCAATAGTATTAGCACCTAGAGGGAAACCAATTACTGTACAAACTAAAACATCTGATCCTTCTAAAGTTTTCTTTGCAAGAGGAATATAAGCTGGATTAACACAAACAGATTTAAAGTTGTATTTTTTAGCCTCTTCACAAAGTTTAATTACATCATTATCGCTTGCGAAAGCTTTTAATAATGTGTGGTCGAATAATTTTGAATCGATCATAAATAAATCCTTCTTTCTATTTTAAAAATCAAGTATTGACTTGAAATCAACTTCATTAAGTTCACGATTTTCTCTATCAAATACCGTCTTTGTTAAAATCTTTTTAATTTTTCTTATATTCTTATCAGGAATATATAAAACATTATAAGGAAGTGTTGTAAATAATGTTTCACAATACTTCGATATTTTTTTGTATACTTGCTCAAATTGAACAATATAATACTCATCATCACTTATATGTATTTTAACCTTTTCAGCACCTGGTGGAATAATTGTTCCATCAGATAAATTAAAATCTAAAGCTAAATAAGTATTACGACTTGTATCTTCTTGTAAAAATAAATAAGACATAGAAGTCGCATCTTGGTCCTTTTCAATTTGTTCTTTATATTCTAAATAAGAATATACTTTTTCAAATAAGTCAGGTCTCATCTTAGGAGTTCCAATAAATTTATCAGGATAATTTTGTTGATAAACTTTTTTAGCATAAGTTAAAGCATTCATGCACTTACCTTTATTAAACTCCATTACATCTTGAAATAAATCATTATATATAGCAAAATCAAATTTATAACAAATTTCTTTAACTATATCAAAAAGTTTACTAATTTTATAACTATTAGTAGCTAAATCAAATTCTAGATAAAATTTAGTATCTAAATATTCAGGGTTTAATCTTTCAATATTGTTAATAATAGTTCTTGGTCCTAAAACAAAACTAGCTTCAAAATCTAAAACAGGGTTATGGTAAATTCCACGTTTAATTGTACTATTTTGATCTCTAGTTATGTATTTTTTATTATTTAGATATGTCATTAATTCAATTTCGTCAAAAACTACTCTTGGACCTTTCATTAAAAAATAATATCTTAATAACAATTAAAACACCCTCCTTTTAGTATATTAATATTAACATTAAAGAATCTCTTTGTCAAAAAAAGATGATAAATTTTCTAGCTCATTGTAGTTTGTTCTATCTACAAGAACTGGAGTTAAGGTGATATAACCTTTATATAAATAATATAAATCACTATGATCATATTCTTTAGTATAATGTTTTTCACACATTAAATCCGAATTATCTTCAGTTCTAAAATTATTATAATTCTTTAATGTATCTCTATTATTTAAAGCAGCTAAAGCTATATTTTTATGTTTTACACAAGACGGAATATTAAATGAATAAACAAATTGATTAGAATATAAATTCTTATTAAAAACAAGATCAAAAATAATATCTAATGCATTATTTATTTCTCTAATATTATAATTTCTATCACTTGAAATAGCTATAGCGTTTATATCATGGATTGTAGCCTCACAAGCGGCACCAATCGTGCCGCTATATAAGACATCAATACCAGCATTTAAACCATAATTTATACCTGAAATAACAAGATCTGGTTTAGTTTTAAAATGACGAAGATAGTAATTAATTCCATCAGCTGGCGTACCTTCATGGGTATAATAATTATTATCTAATGCTGTTATATCTTTTTCACTATATTCCCAAAATCTAAGGGCATTTGAGACACATGAATTATTTTTGTTTGGAATACAAACAACAACATCATGTCCTAGAGATATTAATTTATTTTTTAAAATATCTACTAACTCTGTAGCGCCATCATCATTAGTTATTAGAATCTTCATTTTTTAAGTCTACAATTCTTTGACATCTAGCACATAACTTATTTAAAGTTAAGAATTTAACTGTTGCACGACATCTTTCACAAACTTCGCCAACTGCTTCACTAACAACAACACTAAATTCGTCTCCACTCTTATATTCAATTTCAGAAACAATTAAAATTTGAGCTAAATTTGAATCTAATAAATCAAATAAATTCTTAGCTTGAGGATCTAAAGTAATAGTTAATTTAGCACTAAATGATTTACCAATAATCTTATTTGCACGAGCTTCTTCTAATGCTTTTAAAATTTGAGGACGATATACTGTCATAAACTTATCGAAATTAGTTTTGATTTCTTCGTATCCTACGTGAGTTTCTTCTTGTGGGAAGTTAGTTAAATAAGCATCTTCCTCGCTCTTATATGGTAAATAAGCATAAGCTTCACTTGCTGTATGAGGTATTAGTGGTGTAATAACTGTAATTAATGTAGATACTATCTTATAGAATACAGTTTGTACAGAACGACGGCTCTTAGAAGTTTCTTCTTCAATATATAAAATGTCCTTTGTAAAATCTAAGTAGAAGCTTGATAATTCATTAACTACGAATGAATTAATAATCTTACAAACATCATTAAATAAGAAATTATCATAAGCTTCCTTTATATTAGATACAAATTCATTTAACTTAAGAACCATATATTTATCAACATTAGCTAAATCAGCAAAATCTACTGAATCAGTATTAGGATTAAATCCATCAATGTTAGCTAACATAAATTTAATAGTATTTCTTATCTTACGGTAAGAATCACTAACTTGTTTTAATAAGTCATCACTCATGACCATATCGCTTCTAAAGTCAACATTTGCAACCCAAAGACGTAATATATCAGCGCCATATGTATTAGAAACCTTTATAGGATCAACAGTATTTCCTAAAGACTTTGACATCTTTTGACCTTTACCATCTAGTGTGAAACCATGAGACAATACTTTCTTATAAGGAGCTTTTCCAAAGTTAGCAACAGATGTGATAATAGATGAGTTGAACCAACCTCTATATTGGTCGCTACCTTCAAGATATAAATCAGCAGGGAACTTTAAGCCTCTACGCATTAATTCCATATAAGATGAACCTGAATCAAACCATACATCCATGATGTCTGTTTCTTTTCTATAGATATTGTTAGGAGAATGACTATTAGTATAACCTTCAGGTAATAAATCTATAGCAGAACGCTTATACCATTCAGTAGAACCATATTCTTCAAAAATTTTAGCAACATGTCTAATAACTTCAGGGTCTAAAATAGCTTCACCATCTTCACAATAGAATACAGGAAGAGGAACACCCCAAGCTCTTTGACGAGAAATACACCAATCATGTCTATCACGAATCATATTACCAAGACGAGTTTTGCCCCAAACAGGATCCCAAGTAACTTCGTTTTCGATAGCATTCATTATTTCATCTTTTATAGGATCGATAGATGCAAACCATTGTGCAGTAGCACGGAAAATAACTGGTTTCTTTGTTCTCCAGTCATGAGGATATGAGTGAACAATTGGATCTAATAATAAAAGAGAACCATTGTTCTTTAAATCTTCAATAATAGGCTCTTCAGATTTTTCATAGTAAAGACCTGCATATTTTCCTGCATCCTTACCTTGAACACCATGATCATCTACATAAACTAATATATCTAGATTATATTTTTTAGCAGCAACATAGTCATCTTCACCATATCCAGGCGCAATATGAACAAATCCTGTACCATCAGTATCAGTAACATAGTCAGCATTGATAACTAAAGATTCTCTGTCATATAAAGGATGTTTTACATGTAAATACTCAAGTTCACTACCTTCTAGAACTTTAATAACCTTAACATCACTAATTTCTAATTTTTCAGTTAATTTATTAACTAAATTTGATGCACAAATAAATTTACCTTTATTTGATTCAAATACAGAATATTCAATTTCTGGATTACTAGCCACAGCAACATTACATGGTAATGTCCATGGAGTAGTAGTCCATACCATTAATTTAGCGCCTTCTAGTTCATCTTTGCCATCAACTAAATTAAAAGTAAAATAAATAGCATTTGATTTAATATCCTTATATTCAATTTCAGCTTCAGCTAATGCAGATTCACTTGATGGTGACCAATATACTGGTTTTAAGCCTTTATAAATTAGGCCTCTTTCAACCATTTTTGCAAATACTAATAATTGATCACGTTCAAAATCATGATTTAATGTAATATAAGGCTTGTCCCAAGTTGCTAAAACACCAAGACGTTTGAAGCCTTCTTTTTGTTTTTCTACTTGTTCATGTGCATACTTATCACACATATCTCTAAAATCAGCGATAGCTACTTCTTTACGATTTACACCTTTCTTTTGAATAGCATTTTCAATTGGTAAACCATGAGTATCCCATCCTGGAATATATAAAGAATAGAAACCATTCATATTTTTATAACGAACGATAAAATCTTTTAAAATTTTATTAAGCGCATGTCCTAAATGAATTGGTCCATTTGCATAAGGAGGACCATCATGAATTGTATATTCTTTAGATCCTTTATTCTTTTCTAAACGCTTATTATAAACATCACTTTTAACCCATTCTTCTTGAATTTTAGGTTCTTTGTTTGCTAAATTAGCACGCATTTCAAAATCAGTGTGTCCTAAATTGACAGTATCTTTAAATTCTGACATAATTTTCTCCTTTAATAAAAAAAGCATCCTTTATAAAATAAAGGACGCTATTTAACGTGGTACCACCTTTGTTCGGAATAATTCCGCACTCTAATAAGTTAACGCCTCCAACGGATTATGCTTATCACATAATCATCTCCACAGTGATCTAAATATACATATTATCTAGTCTTTCACCAAACACTAGTCGCTTATTAATAATAATTATATATTTCGTCTGTTTCACAGATTTTTTATACATTCATTATAATGTATTTTTAATATTTAAACAATATTATTTTTGTTGTCTATTTTGAAATTCAAGAATTAAATCATTTAAAGATCCATCCTCAAATTCTTCACGACGAGCAAATAAATATGAATTTTTGCCAAATTTCTTAAATTGACCATCTAGTGCCACTGTAGCACCAACGAAAAAGCCTAAATATTTATTAGCAACAGAAAATTCAAGATCACTAAATTGCAAAACGATAGGATAACCATCCCTCATTTTAAAAACTAATTCTCTAGCAAACTCATCATCATCTTCTAATTTATAATAACCAATTTTATCTTTGCTTAATTTAGTTTCTTCTGCTTGTTCCTTTTTACCAAATAAACCCATAATTATTCCTCAATATTATCTTTTAAATTATCTTTAACAAGTTCAAGTTCTTCCTTAGTTGTAATAGGCATAACTTGAGTCTTATATTCTTTTCTAAATACAATAATTGTTGTATCTACATAATTAGCAATAATATTCATTCTTTGCGGAGGACAAGCTAAAATAAATTGTAATGGCATACTAGTCATGAAATTCATCATTGCTTGCATACGAGTAGAGTCCATCTTATCGAAGACTTCATCAAACATTACTAAACCAATTGTAGACTTATTTGAATATTGAGAATAAATACGGATGAATGAAGCAATGATTGCTACATAGAATGGAACCTGAGTTTCTCCTCCGGATTTTTCTTTAAATACTTTTGAATATAACATTGAATCACCATTTTGGTTGGTAATTCTAATATCATAATCCATATAAGTTCTATAATCAGTGAATTTATTAAATGCTTTATTATTATCAAGTGAATCACTAGCGATAGCTGTAAATAATTCATCTAATTGTTCAGCATAAGTTTTTTCAAACTCAACTGTGAAAATAGATTTACCATCAGTTACATCTTCACTCTTAAACATATCATAGAATCCAGCAAATTCTTCTGATTTAGGGAAAATGAATTCATATTTATCATTACCAAATGGAATA
>CAVEPF010000059.1:8041-19930 GCA_963617645.1 Anaerotignum sp.
GAATAGTAGATAATGTTTCATTAATCTTAGAAATTTCATTTTCAGCTGCTTGAATATTACCTCTAAGTTTAGAAATGAAATCTTCTTTGAAGATAATTTCTGCTGTTTCTCTAGCTTGACGAACTTTAGTTTCATATTTAACTAATTCAGTCTTTTCAAGCTTATTAAGTTCAGCCATGAATATATCGCATTCACTAATACCAACAGATAAGTTAGAATTAAATTCTGTAATATAATCTTTTTGCTTGTTTATAATACCATTAGTCATATTTTGATAACTATTTCTTATAATATCAACTTTCTTTTGACAAGAATTATAAGCTTGTTCAATAGGCATATGACTTGTAAGTTCTTCGTATTCCTTACGGCAATCACTATCTAGAGCTACATTATCACTAGCTATAGCTTCTAATGTCTTATTAATTTCAATTAACTTATTATTAGTATCAACTAATTTTTCATTATAGTTATTAATAATTGCTTTTTGTTTACCAATTGATTGGTTAATTGCATTTTTAAGAGCTTCAGCTTCACTAATTTCTTCTCTTACCTTATTATACTCATCTTGAGTTTCAGTAGTAGATAATTTTTTAGCTTTATTTTGTTCAATATTTAATTTAGTAATCTTATCTTTAATATTATAGTAATCAATTAAGTCTGTAATATTAGATAGGAAACTATCAAGATTTAAACTATCAATCTTTTCATTAGCTTCACGTAAATCACTAATTTTAGAAGCAGTTTCTTGATAGCCTGTAGCAGCTTCAATTGATTCACTTTCAAGACGACCTTTTTGTTCATCTAGAGCTTGAGAACCAATATATCTTGTTACATTTAAGTTCATAGATCTTACAACGTAACCTCTATATAATAATCCGTCAATTGTAACAGCTACTGAATATTTTTTAAGTTCGCTTTCATTTTCACACATAATTACATTACCACAAATGAAATTAATATAATTTTGTGCATCTTTATTTTCACTTGACATAATAGAAGCTAAACTGTTAGGTTGAATTCTATTATGTTCTTGAATAGCATCAGTATTAACAATACCAAATCCATAAGAATATTTATTCTTAATTCTAGCAAAAATTGATAATGCTGAATCATAATACTTAGGCTCTACAATTAATACAAAACGTTGATTACCTATGAATGATTCAATAACCTTAGTCCACTTCTTATCATTTATTTCTACAAGTTCACAGAAAATATGAACCGAAATATCTTTGTTGTATAATCTCTTTAAATTCTCAGCAATTTCAGCTCTTAATTGAGTTAAACCTTGAGGATAAGATAATCTATTAGAATTAAGAGTTTCTTGTTCAGCCTTAATTCTTCTAATCTTTTCAACATAATTATTCTTTGTATAATTTAGTGAACCGATTTCCTCACTATTTGAAACACTAATACGTTTGAATACATTTTGATAATTAGTTACTTTTAATCTAATATCATCAAGCATTCTTAAATCAGTATTCTTTAAAGATAAGTTATAGAATTCTTTAAATTCTTCATCATCAAATTCATCTTTAAGTTGTTTTAAAGTTGCTTTAATATTATCAGCTTTAGCTAAATAACTAGTTAAAGGATCCCCTAATTGTTCAAGTTCTTGATTTAATTTATTTATTTGTTTAGTGATATATTCACTATTTTTGAATCCTTCATCATTTGATAAAGCTTCATATAATTCTTGGCTCTTTTCTTGAAGATCATAAATATGTTTAGTTTGATTGTTTAAATCATCCATGATAGTTTCAAGACGAGCTTTTTCAATTTCAATTTGATCTTGAATACTTAATTTTGAGTTTTCAATCTTTTTAACATCGAATAACTTCATTAAATAATCATAATATTTTTGCTTATCAACAATATTTTTAGATTCATCAATTAATTGACGTAATTCAGTTAATCTATTGATTTTAGCTTGAATAACTTTTAAAGTAGCTTCTAAATCTTTTAGTGATCTAATAGCATTTTGAATATTATCTACCTTAACTTCTTTAGCTTCAAGAATATTTTGATATATAAATTCCTTAACGTTTTCAATTGGTTTGAATGCTACAGATTTAGATATCATGTTAAAGAAATCTGAATTAATAGAACCATATAAATTTCTAAATGCTGTACGAGCTTCAGTGTTAGATGAATAGAAATTTAAATTTTTATGAAGTTTTTTAAATTCAGTAATAGTAAATACATTACCTTTAGGATCATAGAATGTAATATCATCTAATGTAACATTAGTACCTGAGTAAAATACATTCTTAATTGAAGTTTCACCTGCATCAATAATAACACCAGTTACAAATGTTTCATTTGTTGTATCATCAAAGAATTCAGCACAAATATCACCTGTAACATCTCCGTCACGTAAATAGTTTCTATTTTCTTGACCAAGTTTACATTTAACATAACCTCTAAGATCACGACCACTCTTTTCATTAGCCGCTTGGTTGAAGTTTTGTTTTCCTGCAGTTAATAAATATGTAAGTGCATCTAATATTGTTGACTTACCACTAGCATTAGCACCTGTTAAAAGAACATTATTTTTAAATTCAATAGTTTCATTAGAGATATAGTGCCAATTTACAAGACGTAATTTTCTAAGCTTCTTCATTTTCTACCTCCCCAATAATGTTTGAAATTTGTTCATTAACATAAGTAATGTCACTTACCTCAATAGCTTTAAGTAATGTAGGTAACAATACTACTTTTGTATTTGCTACAAGCGCATCTTTTAAACCGATTACTTCAATAAGATTATATTTTCTAAATAAACGAAGTGCTTTAACTAAATCAGTTTTATTTAATCTTTGTTTTATTTCTAAATAATTATATTTATTTTGAATATCTTCAACATTAACAATAATATTGTTATTTAAAGTAGTTTCTTTAATAGATTCACTATATAAAAGTCTTAAAATTAATAATAAAACTGTATTATCTCTATTTAAGCGTATTGCATTAGAGTTATCGCTAGATACTAATTTAATTGTACCTAAAGCTTGATCAACATCTAATGTATAACCAATGATTTCAAAGAAATCTGAGAATAATTTTAGATAAGATAGTACAAAATAATAATCTTCTTTGTTACTTTCTTTATCACGACATAAGAAAGTATAAGCTATAAGGCCATTTGCACAATCTTTAAATTTGTTTTTTTGTGTTACATTAAGATTTTCAAATTCATCTAACATATTAATTCTCCTTTTTTAGTAAGAAATCAGACATAATAAATTTATTATGTTCGATAGTTTTATCAAGTTTTTCAAGTGTATAATTGTGTTCACTTCCGTATACAAGTGAATACAAAGTAAGTAAGATATCATCAAGTGAGGAATCATATTTAATTGCATCACTTGCTTTAAATACATTATTAACCATATGTGAATTTAAGAAATCTGAAATTGCTTTATCATTATATGGATTTTTATAAGTTTTAAAGAATTCTTCACTTACACCTGTTAAGTCAAATCTAGATAGATCAACTACATCACTTGCTTTACGTTCATATTTTCCACGAGGAACATATAAGCTCTTAGCCATGTCATAATTTTTAGTCTCTCTAAATTTAATTAAATTATCATTTAACATATTAATTGTTTTATCTAAATGATTATTTTTATTTTCGTATTTAACATATTTTAATATATTGTTAAGTTTTCCAACTACATTATCATCTTCACTTAATAAGAACTTAATTTTACCAATTGTTGAATCAATATATTTTGAATTCTTTAAGTCAATTTCATTAACAAATGTTTCAATTTCGTTAAATACATCAATCATTTCATCAATATCACGATTAGCTCTTTGATAAGCCTTATTAACATCTTTATAATACTTTAAATATGAATCACAAACTTGATACATATAAGATTCAGTATTTTGAATATTTTCTAAGTTTGTAATAATACTTAAACGATATTTATTAATATTGTCTCCAGTTTTAAGTTGTTTATAACCACTATCATAAAGTTCTGTTTTATATTCCATTAAACGTTCAATTAAATCATGAACATCAGTGTTATTAACTACGGATTCAACATAATCTTTCATTCTACTATCTAATTTTCTTAGTGATCTAATTAAAGATTTAGTGTTTTTGTAAACTTCTGAAATTGTTAAACCGTAATCATTTGATGGCGAATTTAACAAAGCATAAATAGTGTATATATAGCCATTATATTCAGAGGGATTAAAATCTAACACAGGTGCTGTGTAATCTTCGTTATTATCAAGTTCATAACGAACAGCAGGAGAAATATTTAATAGAGCCTCAACAATAGTAATACCATTGTCTGTAAAATTTAACATTTCAACAAAATCACTTGTAACATCTATATAAATCCAACCAGTTTGTTCAAAACGACGTAATACGAAATAAGCTAAACTTCTTTTTGATTCCTTAGCATCGTCTTCGTCTTCATCTTCATCAACTTCTTTATCAAAATCAAAATTGTTCTCTTCTAAATACATAGTAAGTTCATCAATTACTATACGTTTATCAATTCCAAGAATAGAACCATTTTCATAAATAGAAAAAGATTTTAATAAGCATGCAAGATAAAGACGTTTGTTTTTACCAGTTAATAAACTAAAAAAATTCTCAGGTATTATATCAAACAAATCCATTATTAAACACTCCTATAAAAACTATTAAAATTATAACAAAAAAACAGCTCTTTATCAATTTATAAAAAGCCATTTTTTAAAAATTTATACATTAAATTTAAATACCATAATATCGCCATCTTGAACGATATATTCTTTGCCTTCTTGTCTTACTTTTCCAGCCTCTTTTACCTTTTGCATAGAGCCGTATTCAACAAGATCAGCATAGGCAACAGTTTCCGCACGAATGAATCCACGCTCGAAATCACTGTGAATTATACCAGCACATTCAGGAGCTGTCATACCACGACGGAAAGTCCAAGCCTTAACTTCTTTTTCACCAGCAGTGAAATATGTTGCATATCCAAGTAAAGAATATGTTTCACGAATTAATACATTTAATCCAGCTTCAGGAATTCCCATTTCTTGTAAGAACATATCACGTTCACTATCCTCAAGTTGAGCACATTCTGATTCAATTTCAGCACTGATAGGAACAACTTTAGATCCTTCTTTAGTAGCATATTCAGTAAGTTGATTGTAATAGACAACATCACTAGGATTTGAAATATCAGAATCAGCTAGGTTTGCTATATACATAATAGGTTTAGCAGTAAGTAATGCATAACGCTTAATATAAGGAGCTTCAACTTCATCAAATGTTAAAGTTCTTACAGGTTTACCATCTTCAAGATGTTTCTTTAATTTTAAAAGTAGCGCATATTCAACAGGCGCATCGTCTACCTTAGATTGTGCCTTTTTCTCAACTTTTGGAATTCTAGTTAATATTACATCTAAATCCGATAATATTAATTCCATGTTGATTGTTTCAACATCACGAACAGGATCTACAGAACCTTCAACGTGAATGATATTAGAGTCATCAAAACATCTAACAACCTCTAATATTGCATCACAATTTCTTATATTTGATAAAAATTGGTTTCCAAGTCCTTCACCATGACTTGCGCCCTTAACAAGACCTGCTATATCTGTAAATTCGCATAATGCATGTACTAAACTCTTTGGTTTATACATTTCGTTTAATTTTTCTAATCTTTTATCAGGAACTTCTACTACGCCAACGTTTGGATCTATAGTAGCAAAAGGATAGTTAGCAGCTAATACACCTGATTTTGTAATTGCGTTAAATAATGTAGATTTACCAACGTTAGGTAATCCAACTATTCCAGCAGTTAAAGCCATATGACAATTCCTCCTAGTAATAAAAATACTAAAGTATTATATCAAATTATATTATTTTTTTAAAGAGAGAAATAAATAAAGCTTAAAATGTATTAATTATTTAAAATACTCATCATATAATGATCTCATTTTTTCTATTTTATCTTTTAGTTTTATAACTAAACTTTCTGGTTCAAGTAGTGTTACATCAGGGCCAAATGATAAAAGTCTAAATAAAATCATTTCTTCATCTTGCATATCAAATTCAACTAATGCACTTTCTTCATCAATATCAGTAATAACTTGGTTTTTCCCATATATTCTTTCCTTTATTAGGCGCTTTTTTTCATTTCTTGCAATAAATTTAACATGAATAAATTCACCTTCAGTTTTAAATCCGTTACAAACAAAGTAGTCTTCAGCATTAAAATTATTAGGAATTGTAAATTTTTTATTAGTTAATTTATATTCTTTTATTCTATTAATCTTAAACGTTCTTACATCTTTAACTGTCAAATCAAGTCCTAAAAAGAACCATGTATTATTAAAAATAAATAGTTTGTAAGGATTAATAGTATGTGTGTCGATACCTGTTTTTAAAGATTCATAAACAACATCAACAGTTGTAGTATTTTCGATTGCATTTTCAATAAAATGATATCTATCATTAATTTCTTCTTCACTCATTGTAAGTTGATATTGATTTACAACTATAGGTTTATCTTTAAATTCAGGTAGTGATAAATTGGAACAAATTTTAGAAAATGTTCTTGTTAAAGTTTCTTTATCAATGAAATCCTTTTTTGATAAACAATAATTAAAAGTATCAATTAGAATTTTTTTCTCTTCATCAAGCAAATTAAATTGTGGCATCATAGAGCTTTTATTTAAATAATAGCCACCATACCTTCCTGAGGTAGAATATATATCATATCCACATAATTCTAATTCTTTTTTATATTCAGGAATATTTCTAGAATTGGTGCCTAAAAGTCGGGCAAGCTCATCAACTTTAAATGTCCGACCTGTATTTAATATTTCTAACAATTTCAAACAATTTTCGGTTTTACTCATATATTTAGACTCCCATTTTATTTTATTAAAAAATATTATACTAAATAATCTTGTATCAATCTACAAAAAAATTAAAGTATAACACTACTATTTTTTAGTATGTTAATTTTTTCAATTTTAAATACTTTTATAATACAATAATGATTCTATATGTATATATAAACTCAATTAACGTTTTAAAATGTTTAAAAGAGAATAAAGTTAAATTTAAATTCGATTTTCTAAAAAAATTAACACTATAATTGTATTAATAATTGCTACAAATATAATGTATAAAATAATTTTATTTATATTTTCTATATATATTTTTTATATTAAATAATAGATTTTTTAAAAATTATAATTATTTTTAATATTTTCAAAATAGGGAAATTATATTTTTCTAAAGTCTTAAAGAATAAAAAAAGTTTTGCAAAAAATATGCAAAACATTTTTATAATAATTTATAAATCTAAAATATTTAATTACTTATTTTCTTCATCGTCATGCTTAATATTTAGGCTTGCGATAAGTTCGTTCATATGATTACCATATGCTAGTGATTCATCATATTTAAAGATTAATTCAGGCATTTTTCTAGCATCAATTTTAGCACATAAAGCGCTTCTTAAATATGATTTTGATCTTTCAAGTTCTTCACTAACTTTTTCTTTATGATTATCATTTAATACAGAATAATAAATAGTCATATACGATAAATCACGGGTAATTCTAACTTCAGTTAATGTAACTTCATGCAAAATTTCATTACGACTATCGCGAGACAATATAATAGAAAGTTCTCTTAAAGAATTAGACTCTAATCTCTTAAGTGCTAAACTCATTATTTCTTGATTATCTCCTTCATTATACTTGCTTCAAAGACATCTCCTTCTTTGATATCATTGAATTTTTCAATCGTAATACCACATTCAAAGCCTTGTCTTACTTCCTTAACATCATCTTTGAAACGACGTAAAGAAGCCATCTTGCCTTCGTAGACAACAATACCATCACGAACAATATGAACTAAACTTTGGCTATTGATTGTTCCATCAGTAACATAACATCCGGCAACAGTACCTACAGAAGAAATCTTGTAAGTTTGTCTTACTTCAGCATGTCCTGTAATAACTTCCTCATATTCAGGAGCTAACATTCCCTTTAATGCGGCCTCAATATCTTCAAGTAATTTATAGATAATACTATATAAACGGATTTCTACAGCTTTTGTTTGAGCAGTATCACGTACTGTTTGACTAGGACGAACATTAAAACCAATTACAATTGCATTACTAGCTTCAGCAAGTGAAATATCTGTATCAGTAATTGCGCCTACTGAACAACGAATTACATTAATTTTTAAATCTTCTACTTTAATCTTTTCTATAGATTGTCTTAAAGCTTCAGCACTACCTTGTAAATCAGCTTTAATTAATAGATTTAAACTCTTATCTTCTAAATCATCAGATTTCTTGAATAAATCTTCAAGAGATACTGTGCGGCTTTGTTGTTCACGAGTTTTAGATCTATAAGAACGTTCTTCAGCGATTTGTCTTGCTTGACGTTCATCTTGTAATACCATGAATTTATCACCAGCATAAGGAACTTCGTCAAGTCCTGTAATTAATACAGCTTGGCTTGGTAATGCTGATTCAAACTTTTGGTGTCTATCATCTTCCATTGTACGCACTTTACCATATGTATCACCTACAACGATATAATCGCCAATAGAAAGAGTACCATTTTGTACAAGTAATGTTGCACAAGGTCCTAAATTTCTATCAAGTTGTGCTTCAAGAACTGTACCTAAAGCTAAACGATTAGGATTTGCTTTTAAATCAGCCATTTCTGAAACTAACATAATAGTATCAAGTAAAGTTTCAACACCAGTTCCCTTTAACGCACTTATTTGAATAAATGGGATATCTCCGCCCCATTCTTCAGGAACTAAGTTATACTTTGTTAATTGTTCCATAACATGGCTTGGATTTGCATTAGGCTTATCACATTTGTTAACAGCTACAATGATAGGGCACTTTGCAGCTTGAGCATGATGAATAGCTTCTTCAGTTTGAGGCATAACACCATCATCTGCTGCTACAACAATAATAACTACATCGGTAACTTGAGCACCACGAGCACGCATTTCTGTAAATGCAGCATGTCCTGGAGTATCAATAAATGTAATTAAATTACCATTGTGATTAACTTGATAAGCACCGATATGTTGTGTAATACCACCAGCTTCACCAGCAGCTACACGAGAACTTCTAATATAGTCAAGAAGTGTAGTTTTACCATGGTCAACGTGTCCCATGATTGTTACTACAGGAGGTCTCTTTGTTAATGTTGATTCTTCGTCTTCAATTTTGAATTCATCAAAACGAGTAACATCAGTAACAACTTCATCTTTTAAAGAAGCACCAAATTCGCTTGCAATAAGTTCGATAGTTTCTCTATCAACAGCTTGGTTTTGATTTGCCATTACTCCTAACATCATTAATTTTTTAATGATTTGAGCAATAGGTTGATCAAGGCCTTCAGCAACATCTTTAATAGACATTCCTTCCTTATAAATTAAAACTCCTTTAGAATTTTTGTTGGCTTCTTTTTGTGGTATATTCGAAACACGATTATTTCCACCTTTATTTTTCTTTGCCAATAAAATCACCTACTTTTCTATAATTTTTAAAAAACCTTTATTTGTAATGCCTACTACATGTACATTAATTTTACCAAGTACTTGTGATAATTCATCACTTGTATAGTCCAAATTAACTTCAACATTATAAAATGAGGCTTTATCATTTATTTTTTTTAGCGTGTTTTTTCCAGAGTCTTTCGCAAGAAAAATATAATAAACTTGTTCATCTCTTAATTTTTCAACAACTTTGTCTTCCCCACAAATAAGTCCACGCGCCTTATTTATTAGGCCTAAATTATTTAGATTCATTTAGAGTCTCCAAAAGGATATCATAAATTTCATCAGGAACCTTGCATTCAAGTTTTTTATCTAAAATTTTAGTGTCACGAGCTTTTAGAATTACATCTTTATCTTTTTTAAGATAAGCGCCTCTTCCATTAGCTTTGCCTGTTAAATCAACTGAAACGATTCCTTCTTTATTTCTAACAATTCTTAATAAGTTTTTCTTTTCAAGTGGCTCACGTGTCAAAACACATGTTCTAATAACAGGTTTTCTTTCCTTCATATGTCACCTATAATTTCATTAAACCTTCTTCAAGAGCTGCTTGAGTTGATTTAATATCAATCTTCCATCCACTTGATTGTACAGCTAAACGAACATTTTGTCCATTTTTACCAATAGCTAAAGATAATTGGTTATCAGCTACTGCAACTTGAGCAAATTTATGTTCAGGATCAACTGAAATTACACGAGTAACATTAGCTGGTTTTAGAGCTTCTGTTACTAATTCTTCAGGATCTTCGCTCCAAGCATAAATATCAATCTTTTCACCATTTAATGCGTCAACTACAGCGTTAATTCTGCATCCTGCTTCACCAACACAAGAACCAACAGGATCAACCTTAGGATCATTTGAATATACAGCAATCTTAGTTCTGCTGCCAGGGTCACGTGCAATACCTTTAATAACAATAATTCCATCTTTAATTTCAGGAACATTTGTTTCCATTAAACGAGTAATTAAGTTTCTATCTGTTCTAGAGATTAATACACGAGGTCCTTTTGTATCTTCCTTAACTTCACGTACATATACGCTAATTCTATCTCCAGGATAGAACTTTTCGTTTGGAAGTAAGTCGTTTTCAGAAAGAACTGTTGTTACACCTTTTCCAAGATCAAGAATTAAATTATTTGCACCAGAAGGATCTTTCTTATTTTCTTGAATTTTTAAAACTGTTGCTGTAATCATTTCATGTTCATAACCTTTGAAATATAAGTAAGTTTTCTTTCTTTCAAGATTAATTAAATTAGAATTGAATGTATCACCAATAGCTTTAACAATAACTCTAGTGTAACGGTCATCTTTGTTACTAACTTCTTCAACAATAATGTCACCAACTTTAGCATTACGTTTAAGCTTCTTTGCATCATCAACTAAAATTTCAGCAATTTCAACTAAGCTTTGATCTTCACTTAATTCATCAACAACCTTATATAATTTTTCAATGTAATACTCAGTTTTATCAACATCAAATCTTACTCTAATAGTAGGATTTTTGCCTGGTTCTAATTTCTTAGAACAAGCTGCTACAGAATCACCAAATACATTTAAAACTTCTTCAAATTCTAAACCTCTTTTTTCGGCGATATCACGGATATAATTAAACAAACTTTTATTTACCATAATAATTTCTCCTTATACGCTAAGTCTTATTTCTTTAACTAAAGAATATAATACTTTAACTTTCTTTATTCTACCTTTAACATTAATTTTTATTTCTAATTCGTCACCTTCAAAACTAAGAAGAATTCCTTCATAAGCTTCTTTTTCGGTTTTGGCATATATTTTTTGTCCAATACTTTCAAAAACATCTTCTTCATTTCTTAAAGGCTTTTCAGCACCAGGACTTGATACTTCAAGCATGTAATTTGTAGGTAAATCTGATTCATATTTATCAAGTCTTTCTGATATATAATCATTAGCTATACCAAGTTCATCAGAGTTTATTCCACCTTTTTTATCAAGTAGAATTTGTAATATTTGATATCCAAATTCATTAACCCAAGATATATTATATAACTTATAATCATTATTTTCATCGATGAATGAATTAACAATATCACGTACAATTTCTAAGTCTAACATAATATCGCCTCCTAGCGTGAAAAATGTGAGAAGGTCAATCCTTCTCACACATTCGATACTTTATATTAGCATTTTTTTTTACATTTTTCAAGTGTCTTTAAAAAATTATAATTTTAAATAAATAATTAAAAAGATTTTATTTATTTTTTTGTTGTTTAGCATAATAATCGATAATAGATCTTCTTGTAATAATTCCTATGAATTTATTTCTATCATCAACAACCGGAACATAGT